>JAHEIK010000609.1 GCA_024639415.1 Planctomycetota bacterium | reverse complement strand
CGACCTCGAGTCCGACCGTCCGATGGACCGCCTGCTCTGCGGCGACGTCGGCTACGGCAAGACCGAGGTCGCGCTACGCGCGGTGTTCAAGGTGGTCACGAACGGGCGCCAGGCGGCGATCCTGGTGCCGACGAAGGTGCTGGCCGAGCAGCACGTCCGCGTCTTCACGCAGCGCCTCGCGCCGTACCCGCTGACCGTCCGTGCGCTGTCGGGGCTCAAGTCGCCCAAGGAGAATCGCGCCACCATCGAGGGCCTCAAGGACGGCACCGTCGATCTCGTCGTGGGCACGCACCGGCTCCTCAGCAAGGACGTGGGCTTCCACAACCTCGGCCTGGTGGTGATCGACGAGGAGCAGCGCTTCGGCGTGAAGCACAAGGAGCGTCTGAAGGAGCTGCGCACGCAAGTGGACATCCTCGCGCTGTCCGCGACGCCGATCCCGCGCACGTTGCACATGGCGCTGCTGGGCATCCGCGACATCAGCAACCTCACGACCCCGCCGCTGGGACGGCATCCGATCGAGACGAAGGTCGCGCGCGAGAGCGACGAGATCGTCACCGACGCGATCCGCCGCGAGCTGGCACGCGGCGGGCAGATCTTCATGGTCAGCAGCCGCATCCGCGACCTGCCGATGATCGCGAGCCACCTGATGCAGCTCGTGGTCGAGCTGCGTGTGGCGATCATCCACGGCCAGATGGACAAGGACCTGGTCGAGCAGCGCATGCTCCGCTTCGTGCGCGGCGAGGTCGACCTGCTGCTGGCGACGACGATCATCGAGAGCGGCCTCGACATCCCCAACGCCAACACGATCATCCTGCGCGACGCGGATCGCTACGGGCTGTCGGAGCTCCACCAGCTGCGCGGTCGCGTCGGCCGCGAGCGCCGCCATGCGCACGCGCTGGTGCTGTTGCCCAAGGGCCGGCCGCTCCGGGACGAGGCCGCCGAGCGCCTGCGTGCGATCGAGGAGTACAGCGAGCTCGGCGCGGGCTTCCGCATCGCGATGCGCGATCTCGAGATCCGCGGCGCCGGCAACCTGCTGGGCCCGCAGCAGTCGGGCCACATCGCGGCGGTCGGCTACGACCTCTACTGCAAGCTGCTCGGCGACGCCGTCGAGCACGCGCGCGGCACGCGCGCGGTGGAGCGGCACGAACCTGCGTTCCTCGGCATCGATGTGCCGGGTGCCGTGCCGGACGACTACGTCGGTGACGTGCGCGAGAAGTTCCGCATCTTCCGTCGCATCGCGTCGTGTCAGGCGCGGGTCGACCTCGACGACCTGGCGCTCGAGCTCGAGGACCGCTTCGGCAAGCCGCCGAAGGCGGTGCGCAGCCTGCTGCTCTGCCAGCGCGCGCGCATCGAGGCGGGGGAGGTCGGGATCAGCCGGATCGCGCCGGCGCCTGCGGACCAGCCGGGCGTCGTCCTGCACGCGCCGGAGCCGGCGCTCGACCGCCTGATCCGCGCCAAGGTCAAGCTCCGTCGCCTGAAGCCGGGCCAGGCCTTCCTGCCGGTGCCCAAGGCGAAGACCGAGGAGGCCGCAGTGCAGCACCTGGTGCGCGTGCTGCGCGGCCTCGGCGCCGCGTGACGACGGAGCCGTGCGCCGCTCCCCAGCCGTCACTCCACGTTCGGAACGAGAGTCCTGTCTTCCAGCGGACCGTCGAGCGTGTGCTCGAACTTCAGGTCGGCGTAGCCCCGTAGGGACACGCGAATCTCGATCGGCAGCTTGCGCCACGCCGGCTCCAAGCCGTCCTCCCCGACGAGCACCGCCGAGGACGACGCGCGGATCCGTGCGCCCGCGTCGATGGCGCGCGAGCCGTCCGGCAGGCGGATCGCGTCGTGCAACTCCGTCAGGGGCAGCGTCACGCCGACGAAGACACGGTCGCGGGCGGTGCCGCTGCGGGCGTAGAGCGAGACCTTCGTTCCGTCCTCCGGATGCAGGTACCACGTACGCGACCACGAGCGCCTGCGCTCGGACTCGCGCATCGTCAGCATCTCGAACGTCCCGTTCACGGACTCCGCCGGGACCCTGGCGCCGCGACCGCCGCCGCAGCCGCAGCCGCCGCCGATCGTGATGCTCTGGTTGAGAACGCCTTCCCGGAGCCTGCGCCGCTCGACCCAGTCCGGCGTGCGGTCGCCGCTGCGCGAGTAGCTGCTGGCACCACCGGACTGCTTGTGGCCGCGCAGCACGAACCGACCGGCCTGGTCGTAGACGCGCAGGCGGACGCGGAAGCGCCGCGGCGCGGGCAGCGCCAGCGTGACGTCCGTGCTGGCGCCCGCCACGGCGAACGCCTCAGGATCCTTGGACTTGTCGCGCTGAGCGTAGGCGTGCACGCGGTAGCGACCGGCCGCCAAGCCGTGGACCGTCGCCCGGCCGTCCTTCGCCTCGAGCGTCTTGATGCGGCGGTCGCCCGCCGTCCAGTGCTCGTTGCCGGGCTCGTCCAGGCGCCAGAGCTCGAGCGTCGTGGTGAGCGGCTTCTCGTCCACGTCCGAGAGGAGGGCGAGGGCGAGGGAGCAGTCGCCCGTCTGGATGGGATCAGGCGGCGCGTCCTTCGGAT
>JAHEIK010000158.1 GCA_024639415.1 Planctomycetota bacterium | reverse complement strand
CGCCGACGACGAGTTGGTGACGTTCGTCGTGACCCGCGACGACCTCCACGTGCAGCGTCGTGCGGTGACGCGCGAGTACCTGCAGGAGGCGCTGCGGCGCATGAGCTTCCAGCTCAACCACCCGCACCTCTACACGCACTACAACGAGGCCATGGTGAACGCGGCTGCCCGCAGCGCGAACCAGGTGCTCGAAGAGCTGTCCCAGCTGCTCATCGAGCCGATCCGGCACCGGCTCGCGACGCGCCGCATCGTGATCGTGCCGCACGGCGACCTGAACGGCGTGCCGTTCCACGCCCTCGGCGCGGCCGGCCACCCCCTGCTGCTCGAGCACGAGGTCGTGCAGGCGCCCAGCGCCTCGATCTACCTGCACTGCAAGCGCGAACGCGGCGCGCGCACGCGCACGGCGCTGCTGCTCGGCGTGCCGGACGAGGCGGCGCCCGACATCCGCCGCGAGGTCGACGCGCTGCGCTCGTTCGTGCCCAACCACCGCTGCTTCATCGGCGAGACGGCCGACACCTCCGCGCTGCGCCGCTTCGGCCGCAGGGCGCGTGTGATCCACATCGCGGCCCACGCGCGCTTCGACCGCGACGACCCGATGGAGTCCGGCGTGAAGCTGGGCGACGGCTGGCTGACGATCCCGCGCATCGCCGAGCTCAGGCTGCGGCCCGAGCTGCTGGTGCTCGCCGGCTGCGCCACCGGGCAGGTGAGCGTGACGGAGGGCGGCGAGCTCTTCGGCCTGGTGCGGGGCTTCCTGCAAGCCGGCGCCGCGGGCATGGTCACGAGCCTGTGGCCCGTGCCCGACAAGGAGACGACCGGCTTCATGCAGGCCTTCCACCGGCAGCTGGCTGGCGGCAGCTCCCCGGCCGCGGCGCTGCGCGAGACGGCGCTGCGCGCGCGGGCCGAGAAGCCCCATCCGTTCTTCTGGTCACCCTTCGTCCTGATGGGGCACGGCGGGGCGATCGACGAAAGCTAGTCGGTGCAGAGGACGCCGGTCAGCGTGCCCGGGATCAGCGTCGGGTCGATCGGATCGCGCAGGAAGTAGCCACGCTCGCAGAGCGCGATGTCGATGCTGGGAGCCAGCGAGGCGCCTTCGATGCGCACTGTGATCGACGAGTTGGCAAACGGCAGGTTGGCGACGAAGTCGACGACGGACTCGATCGTGGGCGTGACCCCGTAGAACGTCTCGAGCGCGGGCGCGTGCGCAACCGGCACCACGTGGTAGAGATCGCCGATGTGCACGCAGGCGACGATGTCTTCCTCCTCGTCGAAGATCGGCTCCTCGGTCTGCGCGTCGGCGCTCGCGATGCCGGCGACGACCAAGGCGAGGGTGCAGAGGATGGCGAAGGCGTTCTTGCGAATGTAGCTGGACATGGTTGACCTTTCGGCCGGCGCCTCGAACCCGGTGGCGACGGCAGGATGGAATCCGGGCGTTCGTGAGTCGTGATTGCCGCCGGCTTCGCTGCCGATGGCGCGTCGTCTCCCGCTGCCCTGTCAGAAGGCCTGCGTGAGACGTCGATCGATGCGCGGCCGGCGGTGGCGTGTCCCAGACTTCCGGGAGGGACCTCCGGCGTGCGCTGTGCGCTATGCGCGGCCCCCCCAGGCCGCTTTCCCCGCCCAGCACCGGCTGCGCATGCCTACGCGCTGGGCCACTACGGAGTCGTGGTGTCAGGGCCAGACGGTCGACGGCCTGCGGAGGCGCCGCGGCAACGGACTGCTCCGTGCTGCACGGCTCCCCGAGCCTCCTCCGTCAGCCTCCCCCACGAACCCTTCCTCGTTCCTGATCTCTCTCGCCCACGCTACGCGGACGGGGGCCCAGCGTCGGCGGGCGGCTGACCCCCACGGCGCGACCGGCCCAACCCCCTGCCGACTGCAGCAGGAGCCCCCCTGAGGGATAACGGCGCCACGCGCAGTGCGCGACGAGCATGTCGCATGCGATTAACAAGTTGCATTCGTTCGTCAAGGCCGGAGCCGTGAACGGCCGATGAGTACGCCCGGATGAGGTGTGGCGCTGGTTGGTAATCCTGTTCTCGAGGCCCCGTCCATGCACCAATCCCCCCGAATCGCGCCCCCCCGGGTAGGCATCCGCGTCGGTCAGACGCTCCACCCGGCCGTTCCGGTGGCGCTCTGCGGTCAGGAGGTCGCGCTCATGGTCGACCCGGCCACCTGGCGCAACGCGGTCGCACGCCTGCGGCTGGCCTGGGACGATGGCCGCGTGACCGAGCTCGACGCCCGCTTGCGGGACATCGATCGCCGCAACAGCGTCGCCCACCTCGACATCTTCGGCGTCGCAGGTGACTGGCGTCCCTTCCTGGAGTACCTCGGATCCACGAAGAAGAAGGCGATCGTAGCCAACTGAGCGGCTCAGTCCGGCCAAGGCTGGTTCCCTGCTGCGGGGTAGGATCCTGCGCGCAGGAGCTTGCCATGACCCGACGCGACGGGCGCCAACCGGCGCAGATCCGCCCCATCGAGATCCAACGCCGTTTCACCACGGCGTCTCCGGGCTCCGTGCTCTACCGCTGCGGAGGCACGCACGTCTTCGTCACGGCGTCCATCGACGAGCGCGTACCCAACTGGATGTCCGGACGGGGCCGCGGCTGGGTGACCGCCGAGTACGCCATGCTCCCGGGCAGCACCCGGGACCGCAAGGCAAGGGCGGCCTCCACGGGCCGGGTCGACGGTCGTACGCAGGAGATCCAGCGCCTAGTCGGCCGGGCGCTGCGCTCGGTCGTCAATCTACGCGCCCTCGGCGAGCGCACCGTCTGGCTCGACTGCGACGTGCTCCAAGCCGACGGAGGCACCCGCACGGCCTGCGTCAACGCCGCCTACATCGCGCTCTGCGACGCGCTGCGCACCTACAAGTTCAAGAAGCCGCTCGATCGCTGGCCGATCGAGGAGCCCCTGGGGGCGATCTCGGCCGGCATCGTGGGCGGCCGTGCCCTGGTGGATCTCGACTACTCCGAGGATCACAAGGCCGACGTCGACATGAACGTCATCATGACGGAATCGGGCAAGTACCTGGAGCTGCAGGGGACAGGCGAAGCACGCCCGTTCACCCCCGACGAGCTCACGGCGATCCTCGAGCTGTGCTCGGGCGGGATCACACAGGCGCTGGACGTCGCGCGAGAGGCCCTGGCGCAGCCCCTGTCATGAGCGCCGACCTGAGCCGCGGTCCGATCTACGTCGCCACGACGAACAGCCACAAGGCGCGGGAGATCGCGGAGATCCTGTCCGGCACCGGCCTGGACATTCGCCCGGCGCCGGACATGCCGGAGGTGGTCGAGGACGGCGAGACCTTCCGCGACAACGCGCTCCTGAAGGCCCGCGCGGCCGCGGCGGCCCTCGGGGCACCGGCGCTGGCCGACGACTCAGGCCTGGCAGTGAAGGTCCTGGACGGTGCTCCAGGGGTCCACTCGGCCCGCTACGCAGGCGGCACGGGCGGCGATCCGGCCAACAATGCGCTCCTGGTCGAGCGCCTCAGCGCCCTCGGCGTGACGGATCCCGAGGCGGCCTTCGTCTGCCACGTGATCCTCGCGGCACCGGATGGAACGGTGCTGGCCGAGGCCGAGGGGCGGGTCGAAGGGGTGATCCGCTGGCCTGGACGGGGCAGCAGCGGCTTCGGCTACGACCCACTGTTCTTCCATCCCCCGAGCGGATGCCGGCTTGCCGAACTGGCGCCCGAGGCCAAGAACGCCATCAGCCACCGGGGCAACGCCCTGCGCCGGCTCGCCGAGGTGCTGGAAAGCGGCATACAAGGCTGATCGGGCCACCGCCTCGCCTCGCGCCTAGAATCCCGCTGCATGTCTACCGGCCCCATCGACCACATCCGCAACTTCGCCATCGTGGCCCACATCGACCATGGCAAGTCCACGCTCGCGGACCGCTTCCTCGAGATCACCGGTCTCGTCGAGAAGCGTGAGGGCAAGGACCTGGTCCTGGACGACCTGGACCTGGAGCGCGAGAGGGGCATCACGATCAAGGCCCGCGCCGTCCGCATGCCCTACGAAAAGGACGGCAAGCAGTACGTCCTGAACCTGATCGACACGCCCGGGCACGTGGACTTCACCTACGAGGTGAGCCGCTCCCTGGCAGCCTGCGAGGGCGCCATCCTGCTCGTGGACTCGACCCAGGGTGTCGAGGCGCAGACCGTGGCGAACGCCTACCTGGCTGTCGAAGCCGACCTGGAGATCCTGCCGGTCCTCAACAAGACGGACATGCAGGGCTCACGACCCGACGAGGTGAAGGAGGAGATCCAGGCCGTCCTCGGCTTCGACCCCACCACCGTCCTCGGCTGCTCCGCGAAGACGGGCGACGGCGCGCGGGAGGTCCTGGACCTGGTGATCGATGAGATCCCGCCGCCGCAGGGCGATCCCGAGGCCCCGCTGCGAGCGCTGCTCTTCGACGCCGTCTACGACACCTACCGCGGCGTCGTGATCTACCTGCGCATGATCGACGGCGCCCTCGAGACCGGTCAGCGCATCCACCTCATCGGGGTCGACAAGCAGTACGAGGTGAGCGAGATCGGCGTGCTGGCACCGGACCGCGTCAAGGTCAAGAAGCTCAGCGCGGGCGAGTCCGGCTACGTCGTCGCCAACATCAAGTCGCTGGCGGACGTGACGATCGGCGACACCGTGACGCTGCATCCCCAGCCCGCCTCCGTCGAGCCCCTGCCGGGCTACCGGCAGCCGCGCCCGATGGTGTACTGCGGCCTCTACCCGACGTACCCGAAGGACTTCGAGTCGCTGCGCAAGGCGCTGCAGACGCTCAGCCTCAACGACGCCTCCTTCACGTTCCACCCCGAGACCTCCGAAGCACTCGGCTTCGGCTTCCGCTGCGGCTTCCTCGGCCTGCTGCACATGGAGATCGTGCAGGAGCGCCTCGAGCGCGACAGCGACGTCGACCTGGTGCAGACGGCGCCCAACGTCACGTACGAGGTGGTGAAGACCGACGGCGAGGTGATCCGCGTCGAGAAGCCCTCCGACGTGCCGGACCCGAACTACATCGAGGAGTTCCGCGAGCCCATCGCCCGCTGCAGCATGATCGTCCCGCACGACTCGGTCGGATCGATCATGCAGATGTGCACGGAGAAGCGCGGGATCTACGTCGAGACGCAATACCTCTCGCCGACGCGCGTGATGCTGGTCTACGACGTCCCGCTGCAGGAGATCGTCTTCGACTTCTACGACAAGCTGAAGTCCGTGACGCGCGGCTACGGCACGCTCGACTACGACATCAAGGCCTACGAGAAGTCGCACCTGGTGCGCCTGCGCATCCTGGTCAACGCCGTCGAAGTGGACGCGCTCTCGATGATCTGCCACCGCGACACGGCGGAGCGCCGCGGCCGCCGCGTGTTGACGAGCTTGCGCAAGTCCATTCCCCGCCACCTCTTCAAGGTCCCGCTGCAGGCAGCCATCGGCGGCAAGATCATCGCGCGTGAGACGATCAGCGCCATGCGCAAGGACGTGACGGCCAAGTGCTACGGCGGCGACATCACGCGCAAGCGCAAGTTGCTCGAGAAGCAGAAGGCCGGCAAGAAGCGCATGAAGCAGGTCGGCAACGTGGAGATCCCGCAGGCCGCCTTCCTCTCCGTCCTCGGATCCGACGAAGACGGCGGCAAGAGGAAGAAGAAGTGAGCGAGGCCCCCCGCACGCGCGAAGAGCGCATCCTGCAGGAGGCCATGTCCGGCGGAGAGCGGGACTCGCTCATAGGCTTCGCCAAGGACAACCTCGAAGCGATCGCCGTCGCCGTCGTGATGGCGCTGGTGATCAAGCACTTCTGTGTCGAAGCGTTCAAGATCCCCACGTCGTCGATGCGCCCGACGCTTCTCGGCGAACCGGACAATCCGCGCGGCGAGGGCGATCGCATCCTCGTCGACAAGTTCGCCTATCTCTTCTCCGACCCCCAGCGCTTCGACGTCATCGTCTTCCGCTACCCGCTCAACCGCTCGCGCAACTTCATCAAGCGCATCGCGGGCCTGCCGGGTGAGCACATGCGGATCTCCGACGACGGCGACCTTTGGGTGGGCCCCCTCGGGTGCGCCGAGAAGGACCTGCGGATCCCCCAGAAGCGACGCGACGTACGCCTGCAGTTCTACCGAGCCGTCTACCCCCCGCCCCCGCCGGATCCAACGGACGAGGGCGCGGCGGCTCGCGTGCAGCAGTCGCTGCAGCAGTTCTGGCGCGTCGAGGAAGGTGAGCCGAACGCCTGGCGTGTCGAGAGTCCGAACGAGTTCGTGTATGCCGGCGGACAAGCTGCGAGCCTGCGCGGCGTCCCGTCGATCCTCGCGCACACGACCCCGCGCTCGTGGGCCTCGTCCAGCACGGCCGGTGAACTCGTCCGTGACGTGCGCGTTCGCGTGCGGCTGCGCCTGCCCGCACTCGAGACCGCGGCGGATGACGGGCAGGAGGTAGACGAGAGTGCGCCCGCCGCGACCGACGCGCCGCCGACGCGCTTCACGCTGCGCTGGAGCCCGGACGACGAGTTCCAGGCCGTCTTCACGCTGGGTAGTGGCGAGGACGTGTCGGAGGCGTTCGTCAAGCGCGGGACCGAGACCGTCGAGCGGCAGGCGCTGGACGTGAGGCTGGTAGCCGGGCGGACCTACGACCTCGAACTGGAATACGTCGACGGCCACCTACGAGCGCACGTCGACGGCGACGAACTGGCGATCCTCGCGGACGGGCGGCGCTTCGCGGACACCTACACCGACAGCGGCGGCCAGCGCTTCCAGATGGAAGCCGAGGGCGGCGCGCTGTACGTCGAGAACCTCCAGATCGAGCGCGACCTGCGCTACGAGAACGACTGGGACGCCAACCCGGCGGCCGAGCGGACAGGCATCGACATCCCGGACGAGCACTTCTTCATGCTCGGGGACAACACGGGCAACAGCGCCGACAGTCGACGCTGGCGGATGGTGACCGTGCACATCCGCGGCGGCAGCACCATCCGGCACGACTACTCGGACGCGCCCGAGTACCTGAGCTCGGATGCGGGCGACCTGTCCCTCAAGCGCGTCGTGGACGCCTCGGGCATCACGCGCACGTGGTCCGAGGACGACGAGGACCCGGAGCGGGGCAGCGACACGGATCCGGCTCCGTTCGTCCACGAGGATCTCATCGTGGGCCGCGCGTTCGTCGTGTTCTGGCCGTGCTGGCCCGACTTCCCGGGGCGGTTGGGGTTCATTCACTAGAGAGGGCGCGGAGCGCCCTCTCTACCCGTTCCCGTCTCCGCGCGGAGGATCGGAAGGAGGGGCGCGTAGCCCCTCCTTGCCGGAGCGGCTTGTGCCGCGACGTCCAGTCCGCGCGGGAGCGCGGAACGTCCTCGTGATGCAGACCCTCGTCGGCGGGTGCCCCACCGTGGACCGTGGGCGGGCGCTTCGGCCCGCCCCTACCTGGTGTGGCGCCCGGCATCCGATTGCGCCCACCAGGCCGCACGCTGGATACGGAACCAGGCGCGCGAATCCAGGCACTGCGCGTCAAATCACCGGCAAGCCAGGACGCAGACGCAGCAAAGTGACAGATTCGAGCCAGGCTCCCGTCTGGGGATGCGGAGCTCCGTCCTAGAATCGGACACTGCATGGCCCTCCTCGAAGCACGCAAGCTCGTGAAGTCCTACCGCCAACGCGTCGTGGTGGATCAGGTGGGCTTCCAGGTCGAGCCCGGCGAGATCGTCGGCCTGCTCGGCCCGAACGGCGCCGGCAAGACGACCTCCTTCCGCATGGTCGTCGGCATGGTGCAGCCTGACTCGGGGCAGGTCTTCCTGCGCGACAAGGACATCTCGCGCCTGCCGATCTACAAGCGCGCCCGCCGCGGCATCGCCTACCTGCCGCAGGAGCCGAGCGTGTTCCGGCGCATGAGCGTGGAGGACAACCTGCTGGCGGTCCTCGAGACGTTGCGCATGAAGCGTGCGGAGCGCAAGGCGCGCTGCGAGCGGCTGATCGCGGACCTCGAGCTCACCAAGGTCCGCAAGAGCCGGGCCGAGGTGCTCTCCGGCGGGGAGCGGCGGCGCCTGGAGATCGCCCGGGCACTCGTGCATGATCCGGCGCTGCTCCTGCTCGACGAGCCGTTTGCGGGCGTGGATCCGATCACCGTCCAGGAGATCCAGGGCATCCTGCGCGGCCTGCAGGACGAGAAGGGCATTGCCATCCTGCTCACGGACCACAACGTGCGCGAGACGCTGGCGGTCACGGATCGCTCGTACATCATCGCCGCGGGCAAGATCCTGCG
>JAHEIK010000157.1 GCA_024639415.1 Planctomycetota bacterium | reverse complement strand
AGCGCGTAGCCAGCGCGGCCAAGTGGACGTGTCCCGCATCGGATCGCTGTCCCTACGCCGGCGTGCTGGGAGTGCTCGTACGCAAGTCGCCCTGCACACACGACGGTCGCAGGGCGAACCCTGCCCCGGGAGCTTGGCTCGGCATGCCAGGCGCTCCTATCGATCGGACCAAGTGGCGACCCTCTGCCTCCGGTCCCGGTGCGGCCAGCGGCCCTGCGCGTTACCCAACCACCGGAACGGGGTGCAGAACGTGCAACGAACCTGGCGTCGAGACTTCTTGGCGCGGTGCTTCATGGCACGTCCATGGTACTGCGCCGTGTGTACGCCGTGAAGCGGGGCGCGGTGCGGACGCTCGCGGGTGGTCCTACTTGCGCATCAGGAAGTAGAACGTCGGTTCCTGGCCGGGGGTGGTCGAGCCTCCCAGCATCGCGAAGCGGCCGTCCGCGGACACGGCGCCGCGGTAGGCGGTCGTACCTCCGACAAGGTCGAGCCGTCCGTCACCGAGGACGCTGTAGGTGAAGGCGCGCGCGGCAAACGGGGTGACGGTCGTGCCGTTGTTCTCCCAGCCGCTGATGCTGCCGCTCCCCCCGCCGTTGGCCGTCACGCTGGCAACCTCGCCAAGGAACCCGCCGCCGGCACTGCGCAGGGAGACGGCCCAGTAGTCGCCCGCGAACGTGGCATTCGAGGCGCTTGCGGCCTGGCGGATCATGGTCATGAGCAGCGGAGCTTGGCCGTTGGTCGTGGCGCCCGCCAGCATGACGACGTCCGCGCCCGGCCGGATCACCCCAACCGACGAGAGTCCGAGTCCAAGGTCGGCGACGAAGGAGCCGGCGGGCGAGACGGTGTACGTGCCCGGGCCAATCCACGAGGGAAGCGTGTTCACTGCGCCGCCGACGTTGCTGACGGCCACGCTGCGCTGGAGGTCACCGTTGCCCATGAAGTCCATGAGGCCGACGGAGCTGGCCAGGTTGGGGGCGATGTAGGACTGCATCACGTAGTGGTAGATCGCGTTCAGGCTCGCGTTGGAGTAGGTACCGCTGGGCCGCACCAACAACTGGTAGGCGGGGCTGGAGCCTGTGAAGACCGTTCCCACGAGCGCAACGTACCCGTCGGATGCGATGCCCCCCGAATACACCGTCCCCGACAAGCCGAACTGCCAGTCGAGGTTGCCCGCGCTGCCCACGGTGTAGTCGAACGCGCTGGCGTGTCCCGTGGAGTAGACGGAGTTGCTGTTCCAGTCCAGCAGCCCGGAGAACTGCGAGACCCCGTCCGAGGTGACCGACCCGAACTGGGTCGTGATCGCGGTCGGCCCGGTCTCCGCGGCGAGACCGAAGACGCCATAGAGGCCGGAGAAGGTCGAGGGGCCGGCGCTGGAGGAGCCTCCTCCGCCGCCGCCGCCGCCGCAGGCCGTTGTCAGGATCGCCATCAGCAGTGCTGTGAGGAGTGTGGCCTTGTGCATGGAGAACTCCGTTCGAGGTTCAATCCGCAACGGGCAGCCCGCTGGGAACGGTGTCGGGGATGTCGGCGAGCAGCGCGAGCGACGAAGGGCTCGTGAGCGCATGGAGGAAGGCGACGAGGTCGGTGACCTGCGCGTCGGTCAGTACGAGTGGCGCACCCAGCAGGGGGCTGACCGCAGCCAGGCGGGCCGCGTTGCGTGCCGGGTCGACATCGACGCTCGTCTGGAGCGAGGCCGGGAGTTGCGTCGCGTCGTATTCGAGCAAGCCGGCGACCGGATCGAGGTGATGGCGGACGACGCCTTCGAGGGTCGCGTAGGCGCCTGCGTGCGTCCAGGGGCCCGTCAGCGCCACGTTGCGCAGCGGCGGTGTGCGGAACGCGTACAGATCCTCCGGCAGACTCGTGACGCGGAACCGTCCGCGATCCTCCAGGGGGGGCTCGGTGCCCGGGCCAAGTTGAGGTGCCGCGATGGCGTGGGTGTCCCAATCGGTCAGGTGTTCGCCGCGGTGGCATGCGGTGCAGTTCGCGGGTCCGCAGAACAGGACTGCGCCGCGCTTGGCGCTGTCGCTCAAGGCGTCCGGTTCGCCTGCCAGGTAGCGGTCCAGAGGCGTGTCCAGCTGCGTGTAGGCCGCGCGCTCGAACGCCGCGATGGCGCGCGCTGCATGGGCGAAGTTGAGATCGTCGAACGCTGCGACGGCGGGATACGCCGCCAGGAACAGCTGCACGTAGTCGGGGTAGGCGCCGAGGCGCAGCATGAGGCGCTCCCAGACCGCGCGGTTGTCCGGCGCAGAGGCCAGCTCGTTCTCGGTTCCCGCGCCGCGCATCTCCGCGGCGAGGGTCACAGGGAACATCGCCTGGGCGGCCAGGGGTGTCAGCAGTTGCTCCGTGTAGGGGCGCCAGGCCGGATCGATCGAAGCGCCGGTCAGGTTCGGATCAGGGACGTTGAGGATTGCGGTGCCGGGTTCGCGCGATACGCGGCCGTCCCAGAAGAGGGCATGGGCACTGCCTTCGCCGAGGTTGAAGAGCGGGAGGGCGTTGCGCGGGTTGAGCGTGCCTTCGGCGAGTACGCGGTCCTCGGCGAGTCCGACGCCTCCAGGGCCGATGGACAGGGGCAGGGCATCGCCGGTGGTGGCGGAGGGGTGGTGGCACGTGGCGCACGAGATGTTGCGGTTGCCCGACAGGATCTTGTCGAAGAAGAGCATGCGGCCGAGCTCGACGAGAGCCGGTGCATCGACCGTCGTTGCCAGGGGCGGGACGATGCCGGCTGCGGAGAGGGCCTGCCGCACGTCATCATCGGTGACGTGCTGCTGGGAGGCGCCCGCTCCACCGCACGCGGCGGCGAGCGCGACGACGATGGTGGCGAGGATGGTCTTGCTCACGCGCGAGGCACTCCGCAAGGGCCCAGCATACGAGATACGTGCGTGCGATTCACTGGGAGCCAGTCGCCCGGCGGACTCGGTCTACCTCGAAGCCACACGCTTGCGGATCAAGGGAGCGCGGAACGTGAGCACGGCCAGCGGCGGAGCCCATGTCACCGACCGCGCAGGTCAGGGGGCCGTTTGTTCAAGCAATCTGATGGGGGTAGGTCCCGGTCGGAGCGGGGTCCGTAGGGGGCGGGAGCCCCCTGGGCATGATCTCCACAGGGCCGGTCCCGAGCATGGCGAGGGGCCTCCTGCGAGCAACGCGAGCAGGATGCGCGAAGCGTGGGCCCGGTCTCCCGCAGAGCCGTAGGCTCGCGGGAGAGTGGAGTGGTGGGCGCAAAGGGACTTGAACCACGCGGAGCCGCGTCAGCTGCGGAGCCAACATCACCGACCGTGGAGGTCAGGGGGCCGTTTGTTCAAGCAATCTGATGGGGGTAGGTCCCGGTCGGAGCGCAGCGGAGCCGGGTCCGTAGGGGGCGGGAGCCCCCTGGGCATGATCTCCACAGGGCCGGTCCCGAGCATGGCGAGGGGCCTCCTGCGAGCAACGCGAGCAGGATGCGCGAAGCGTGGGCCCGGTCTCCCGCAGAGCCGCAGGCTCGCGGGAGAGTGGAGTGGTGGGCGCAAAGGGACTTGAACCCCTGACCTCGTGCGTGTGAAGCACGCGCTCTAGCCAGCTGAGCTATGCGCCCCCAGTCGGCGGGCCGGAGGTTAGCACCCGGAGCGGAGGCCCTCAAGCGAAGGTGGACCGGTCGGGAATGGCGGATTGCGGGCGGGCGGCACATGAGGGCGGGTATGTAACCCGCCCCTACCCGCGGCATGTAGGGGCGGGTTACATACCCGCCCACGCCTGCGGATGGGCGTACCTTGTCCGGGCGGGGGAGAGGCCCCCGAGATCCCAAGAGATCCACGTGCGACGCCTGCCCCTGCTGCTCTTGCTGACCATCCCGATCGCCGCACTCAACCTCTGCATGTTCGGCGAAGCGCTCCAGGGGGCCCTGCCCGCCCGCGCTCCGGCAGCCGCATCCGATCTCGACCGCGTGCCGCGCATGGCCGTCATCGTGCTCGACGGCGTCGACTTCCACCTGGCGAAGGAGTACATGGACGCGGGCGCCCTGCCGAACCTGGCGGCGCTTGCGGAGGACGGCGCGTTCCTCCCTTTGCTGAGTGAGATCCCGCCCGAGTCGCCGGTCGCGCTCGCGAGCATGCTGACCGGCGTCGGTCCTGGCCGGCATCACATCTTCGACTTCGTGCTGCGCGGACCGCGCAACAAGCCCGAGAACGGGATGACGCGCGTCAGGCGCTCGCGCCTCGTCGGCCGCGTGCCCGTGCGCCCGCCGCTGGTGACGTCGCGCCTCGCGTTCCCGACGTTCAGCGAGCGTGTGTGGGAGGCCGGCTACTCCGTGCTCGCGCTGCGCCAGCCGCTGCTCTTCCCCGTGAAGGAGCGCGCCGGCGCACGCATGACGTCGGGCCTTGGCACCCCTGACCTCGCCGGCTCCGCGGGCTTCTACACGATCTACTCCAACCGCCTGGTCTTCGAGCCCGGCTACACGATCTTCGGAGGCCTGCGGGTGCCGCTGGAGGGCGACACCAACTCGCAGGTCTACGACACGTACATCCTCGGCACCCAGGATCCGTCCCTCGGCCCGGCTGCGGACGGTGGCAACCAGCGCACGCGCCTGCCCCTGCGCTTCGAGCGCGCGCGTGAAGACGGCAAGGCCGGCGTGCGCATCCACCTGCAGGGCCGCTCGCAGTTCGTCGCGGAGGGGGAGCGCAGCGACTTCTTCTCGATGACGCACATGCTGAACACGATCCCCGCGCGCGCCGTGCCCGGCGTCGTGCGCATGGAGGTGCTCAGCCTCGATCCGCTCGAGATCATGGCCGACCCCGCGCAGATCGATCCGCGCGACGCCTACTTCCCGATGTCCACGCCGACCGAGCTCGGCGACGAACTGTGGCGCCTGGATGGTCCGTTCGAGACGATGGGCTGGCAGGAACAGACCTTCGCGCTCAACGATCGCTTCCAGAGCGACGCGGGCTTCCTGCGCGACATGCTCCAGGATCTCGACCGCGGCACCGTCACGCTGCTGCGCGAGATGCGCCGCGTTCGCGAAGGCCACACGAAGGCACCGCGCCTCGTCTTCTACACATTCACGGCCACCGACCGAGCCTGTCACGGCTTCTGGCGCTACCGCGATCCGGGGCACCCGGCGCACGCCACGAGCACCGAGCTGGCCGGCACCGACCCGATCCTCACTGTGTTCCAGAAGGCGGACGCGATCATTGGCCGCGTCCGCGCCGAGCTCGACGAGGGCGACACGCTGATCGTCGCCAGCGACCACGGCTTCCAGACTTGGCGCTGGGGCGTGCACGTCAACCAGTGGCTCGTCGACAACGGCTACATGACGCTCAGGAAGGACGCCGCGCGCAAGGGGCTCGGCCCGTTCTTCACGTTCGCCGACGCCGACGACGCCGTCGACTGGAGCAAGACGCGCGCCTTCGCCCTCGGCCTCGGCCAGATCTACGTCAATCTCGAGGGACGCGACAAGACGGGCATCGTGGAGCCGTCCGAGAAGCGCGCCTTGATGCTCGAGCTCAAGCAGAAGCTCGAGGCGCTCAAGAACCCGTACCTGACCGGTGAGGAGGAGGACGGCGTCGGTCCCAAGGCCATCCGCAGCGTCCTGCTCCTGGAAGACGTCTACACGTTCGGGCCGAGCGGGGCGCCGCGTCACGTGCCGGACCTGCAGCTGGGCTTCGAGCGCGGCTACCGCATCTCCTGGCAGACGGCATTGCTCGGCGGCATGGGGCGCTCCGGGCACGTGTTCGAGCGCAACGCGGTGCCGTGGTCGGGAGATCACTGCAGCACCGACCGCGTGCTCGTGCCGGGGGTGCTGTTCTCCAACCGCAAGATCAAGCCGCTGGAGAACGAGGAGCGCTACACCGTGCGCGACATCGCCGCCACGGTGATGAAGCACTTCGGCCTCGACCTGGCCCCGCTCGAGGGCGAGTCGCAGCCCGTGCGCTTCGTCGGCGACGATCGCTAGGCGTCGTCGCCGTCCCCGTCTTCGGCATCTTCGTCGCTTGCGCCTTGGTCTGCGGCGGGCTCGTCGAGAGCGCGGAGTTGCTCGAAGAGCGCCCGCTGCTCGTCCGTCAGCTCCTTGGGCACGACGATCTTGATCTCGGCGAGCAGGTCGCCGCCCTGGATGCCGAGCCCCTTCAGGCGCAGCTTGGCGCCTGAGGACGTGCCGGGCGGCACCCTGAGGGTCGCCTCGCCGTCGAGCGTAGGCACGGTGGCCTTGCCGCCCAGCACCGCAGTCAAGACGGAGACGGGCAGCTCCGCGATGAGCCGGCTGCCCTTGCGCGTGAAGCGCGGATCGGGCGCGACGCGGATGCGCAGCATCAGGTCGCCCGCCGGACCGCCGCCCATGCCCGCCTGGCCGAGCCCGCGCAGCCTCAGCGGTGTGCCGTCCTCGATGCCCGGGGGCACCGAGATTGTGATGCTCTTCGCCTCGCCCTGCGGGCTGCCCGGCGTGGGCAGCCGCATGCTGACATCGACCTTGCCGCCCTTGGCGGCCGTGAGGAAGTCGACCTTCAGCTCCGCGTCGAGGTCGGAACCCTTGCGCTGGACCCGGCGGGCGTGGAACGGCACCCCGAAGCCGCCGAAGAGGTCCCCATGGCGGCCGAGGATGTCCTCGACGTTGAAGGAGAAGCCGCCGAAGAGGTCCGACAGGTCCTCGAAGCCGCCGGAGAAGCCCCCGCGCAGACGGGCGTCGTAGGCCTGGCGCTTCTTCGCGTCGGTCAGCACCTCGTAGGCCTGGGTCAGCTCTTTGAAGCGCTCCTCCGCCGCGTCGTCCCCCGGGTTCTTGTCCGGGTGGAACTTGATGGCGAGCTTCTTGTACGCGGAGCGCACCTGCTCTTCGGTCGCGTCCTCCGGGACGCCCAGCACTTCGTAGAGATTCTTCTGGCTCACGCCCGTGAAGCTACCGCCGTTTCCGGGAAGGGCCGAGATCGCGCCGCCGGGCTACTCTTTTGGGCGCCGTGCCCACCCAAGCTGCCACCCCCCGGACCCGCGACCTGCCCGTCACCGGCATGCACTGCGCGGGCTGCGCGAACGGCGTGGAGCGGATCCTCAAGAACGCCGCCGGCGTCGAGGCCGCGAGCGTGAACATCGGCACCCATCGGCTGGAGGTCCGGGGCTCGCTGGAGCTCGATGCCATGGCCCAGGCCCTGGCCAAGGGCGGCTTCGACCTGGGCACGACGACCACCGTCCTGCACGGCGTGTCGGCGGACCTGGCAGAGACGATCTTCCAGGTCGATGGGGTCCGCAGCGTGGATCCCGTGCGGGGGGGCGTCAGCGTCGTCCACATCGAGGCGCCCGAGGTGCTGGACCGGCTGCGCGACTTCCTCGAGCCGGGTGGCAGTGCCCAGACCGAGGACGACCCCGAGGCGGCGCGACTCGCTGCCCGCGCCCGGGACTGGCGCCTGCGCGTGCTGCTCGCCGCGCCGTGTGCGCTCTACCTGATGTTGGCGAGCATGACCTCGTGGCTGCCGGCGGCCGCGCGGGATCCGATCGTGCTGCTGTTCGTGGCGCTGCCGGTGCAGTTCGTGGTCGGCTGGCCCTTCCTGCGCGGAGCCGTTGCGGCGCTCGCCCGCGGCGCAGCGGACATGAACGTGCTCGTCGCGCTCGGCACCCTGAGCGCCTTCCTCTACTCGGCGTGGCTCACCCTGAGCGGCGCGGCCGCCGACGGGGCGCCCGTCTACTTCGAGACGAGCGCGATGATCGTGCTGCTCGTGGCGCTGGGGCGCTGGCTCGAGGCCCGGGCGCGACGGGCGACCGGCAATGCCGTGGCCAAGCTTGCGCGCCTCGAGCCCGAGACGGCGCTCCTGCTCCCCGTGGGCGGGGATGAGCCGGATGTGGTTCCGCTGCACCGGGTCCTGGTCGGCGATCGCCTGCTGGTGAAGCCCGGCGCGACGATTCCGGCCGACGGGCGGGTGGTCGCCGGGGCTTCCGCCGTCGACGAGTCGATGCTCACGGGCGAGTCGGTGCCGGTGGCCAAGCAGGTGGGGGCGCCGGTCACGGGCGGCACCACCAACGGCACAGGCAGCCTGGAGATCGAGGTCGACGCGGTCGGACCGCAGACGACCCTGCGCCGCATCGTGGACTGGGTGGCGCGCGCGCAGAGCGGCAAGGCGCCCGTCGCACGCTTGGCCGATCGCGTCGCGGCCGTGTTCGTCCCCGTGGTGCTCGGTCTGGCGCTGCTGACGTTCCTCGGCTGGGTGCTGCTGGCGCACGACGCCGAAGCCGGGCTCATCGCGGCCGTCGCCGTGCTGCTCATCGCCTGCCCGTGCG
>JAHEIK010000608.1 GCA_024639415.1 Planctomycetota bacterium | reverse complement strand
CACCCAGTCACGCCCGATGAGGCGCCCCATGCGATCGACGCGGTCATAGGGATACAGGCAGGACGCATTCTCGTTGAAGTCGACGACGCAGCCCTTCTCGACGGTGATGCCCAGGTGGGCAAGCCAGCCCTCGAAGCCACTGGTGTTCGGACGCACGACCTGCACACCGCGGCCGAGCACGGCCCGGAGATCGAGCGGATCCAGCAGCAGGATGGCGCGTCCCCCGCGTAGGAGGAACTGCTCGAAGCGGAAGACCTGCTTGTCGGTGAAGTCGCGGGGGTCGGCGACGATGAGGACGTCGATGTCCTCGGCGACGGGCTGGTCGAGCGAGACGCTGCCGCGCAGCGCGCTACCGAAGGCCAGGTACAGCTCCTGCTGGAGGTAGGCGAAGTTGCTCTGCTGCCGTCCGCCCCCCATCGGGTTGAACGGCATGTGGTGGACGAGACCGATGATGGGCGTCGCCGTGCGCTGGCCCTTGAAGATCGACGAGACGATGCGGTACTCGAGCTTGTCGGTGATGTTGGCCAGCGCGTTGATCTTCTCGGGCTGGGCATCGCCGATCTCGATGACGAGGCTCATGTAGCCCTGCGCCTGGCGGAACTCGCTGCCGTGCCGCACGGCGAACGTGTGCTCCTCCAGTCCGATCTCGGTGGCCTGCTCGAGGCCGGCGTCCTCGGACATGTCGACCCACTGCGTCTGGACCTTGCCGTCCGAGGCGCTCTCCATCTCTTCGAGCAGGGCCGCGACGTAGCGCTTCGTGTGATCGAACTTCAGCGGCACGTTGTGCCAGAACACCTTGATGCTCGCCGGGTCCTCGAGGCCGCTCAGGATCTTCTTGGAGCCGTCCGAGAGCGTGTACAGGCCCTCCTCGGTCAGGTCGATGCGCACGCTCGCACGCGCGAGCAGGGCATTGGCGAACAGCAGCACGAGGAGCAGGAGCACGCTGCTCAAGCCCGAGAGCCACTGGATTCGCGACCCCCGCGAGGCGCGGGCGGACGCCGGGGTCGGGGGGGTGGATGCAGGGGAGGCCATGACTAGCGATACCTCCGGTTCTCGACGCTCTGGGTGTTCAGGTACAGGAAGAAGGCGATGAAGCTGATGAAGTAGGCGACGTCACGAAGGTCGATCACCCCCCGTCCCATGGACTGGTAGTGCGACACGAGCGAGAGCTGCTCGAACACCGGACCGAGGAAGCTGCCGACCTTGTCCGCCACGGCATACATGAGGACGAACAGGCCGCCGGCGACGAGCGTGAGCACGAAGGCCACGATCTGGTGGCTCGTGAGTGCGGAGATCCAGACGCCGAGCGCGAGCAGGGCCCCGCAGAAGAGGAAGGCCCCGAGATAGCCGCCGTGAACCGGACCCCAGTCCATGTCCCCGAGCGAGTCCACCGTGATCGGAATCGTCAGGGTGGCGACCAGGCAGACCAGGATGAGCGTCCATGCGCTCAGGAACTTGCCCAGCACGAGCGAGCTCGTGCGCACGGGCAGCGTCATGAGCGTCTCGATGGTGCCGCGGCTGACCTCACCACTCCACTGCCCCATGCCGACGATCGGCACGAGCACGACGAGGTAGACCTCGAGGCGGTGGAAGAAGCCGCCGTACATGTCCGCCTTGTCGAAGACGAAGAAGGCCGTGTCGTCGTCGAAGAAGAAGCGCCACGCCATGCCGAGGGCGAAGAGCGCAGTGAAGACGTACGGAATCGGGCTCGTGAAATAGGCCCGGAGTTCCTTGCGGTAGACCGCCAGGGTGTCAGTCCACATGCTGATCCCCTCCCATCTCGGCCGGCGCGACCTCGTCGACCTCCGCACCGTGCAAGGTCTCGAGCGGCGCGTAGTCGGTGAGGTCGGCGAAGGCCTCTTCCAGCGTGGGCATGTCGCCGCCGGGATCGTGCTTGGCCGTCTGGCGGCAGATCTCCTCGACCGTGCCGTTCGCGACCAGACGTCCCTGGTGAACGACCAGCAGCCGGTCGCAGACGGCCTCCACCTCCGGCAGGATGTGCGACGAGAACACGACGGTGCGCGACTCGCCGAGTCGACGCAGGAAGCGGCGCATCTCGATCTGCTGGTTGGGGTCGAGACCGGAGCTGGGCTCGTCCAGGATGAGGACCGGCGGCCTGTGGAGCAAGGCCATCGCAAGTCCGACGCGCTGGCGGTAACCGCGGGAGAGCGAGCCGATGAGCTGGTGCTCCTTGCCCTTCAGGCCGGCATCGGCGACCGCCTCGCCGATGGCGCGTCCGCGCTCGTCGCCGCGCAGGCCTCGGGCGCTGGCCACGAAGCGCAAGGCCTCGCGCAGGCGCATGTCCAGGTAGAGGGGATTGCCCTCCGGCAGGTAGCCGATCTTCTGTTGGCAGCGGAGCGGGTCATCGACGACCTCGACGCCGTCCACCATCGCGCTGCCTGCGGTGGGCGCGAGGAAGCCGGTGACGATCCGCATCGCGGTGGACTTGCCGGCGCCGTTGGGGCCCAGCAGCCCGACGACCTCGCCGGGGTGCACCTCGAAGCTCACGCCCTGCAGCGCCTTGACGTGCCCGTAGTGCTTGACGAGG
>JAHEIK010000156.1:6301-8245 GCA_024639415.1 Planctomycetota bacterium | reverse complement strand
CGTCTTCTACGTATCCCTCAGCAGCTACGGCTGGGTACAGCACACCACGCCGGAGAGCGAGCCGCACTTCGTGCATGCGCCCACGGCGCAGGTGTACTTCCGCGCCGAGGCGGACGGTCCGTGGTGGCGCGTTGCCCTGGGGAGACCGGACTCCGCCACGCCGGTGGACGAGGCCACAGACGTCCGCGTAGGGGACGCGATCCTCGCTGAAGAGCAGTTCGAGGAGAGCTACTCCGCTGTCGCACGCGATCTCAGGCCGGAGCCCAGGGGCCCCTGGGTCGTGCGCGTGGGCTACTGGAGCGTCCAGGGGCTGCTCGTGCGCAACGAGGAGACGGGCAGTCGCCATCGCCTCGGTCTCGAGACGCCGTTCATGGCCGCGCGCGTCGGCCACGTCACCGTGCTGCCGGGCGATCAGGCGGTGCTGACCATCGGTCGCCACATCTACGTGCTCGATCTACCGACGAGGCGCCTCGCACACATCGCGAAGGGCCACGCACCCTACGTCGTCCTCCCCGACGACCCGTAAGCCGAATCCCCCTCCATCGGGGTCAGACCCACTTCACCGCCTTTCGGCGAATGCCGGTGAAGTGGGTCTGACCCCGTTCAGGTGGGATTCGGGCGACTGGGGGCTGCGCTTGTCACCCCCGCAACACCATCCGCTCGTACGCCGTCCACCCGGCCAGTTGCGCATCGCTCAGCGAGCACTGCCCGGTCGTCGCCTTGCGATGCCGCACCGCGCGCAGCCAGTGCCGTGTCGCACGCGGCAGCTGCACCTTCTCGTTCACCACGAGTCCCGTCACGCGCTGCAGGCGGTGGCGGTAGAGCACCTTCAGCTTCTTGCTGCGATGCGCGCGGTAGCCGCGGCCCTTCAGCTTGCGCGCGGCCATCTGGATGGTGCCGCGCACGCGCTTGGCGTCCAGACCCGCGAAGCGGTGCTTCTCGAAGCTGATGGTGATGTCGTCGGCGTAGCGCGTGTAGCGGCCGTGCCGTCTGGCCACCATGGCGGCCAAACTCGCATCTAGTCCGTGGTTGACCAGGTTCGAGAGCCGCGGGCTCGTCGGTGCCCCTTGGGGCAGGCCGCCTTCGTGCGTCGTCATCTGCGTCAGGAGCGCCGCGGCCTTCCGCCCCCAGCCGATGCGCCGGAAGTAGCGCTCCACGCGCTCGGCCGTCGTGGCCGGGAAGAAGTCGATGACGTCCATCTTGATCACGACGTGCCGGCCGACGTGGGGACGGGCGTTGTCCACGATGGAGCGCCCCGACTCGAAACCCATGGCGGCCGGATGCGCGCGCAGCCGGGCCAGGAGCCGCATCAGGATCCTGCGCTGGATGGCCTTCGTCTCGTCGTTGGGGATGAGCAGCTGCCGACTGCCACCGGAGCGCTTGGGGATGCGCGCCTCGGTGTAGCGGATGCGTGCGCCCTGCAGAGTCTCGACGGGCATGCCGAGTCGCGTGGCCAGCGCGCCCAGACCCTTCCCGAACCCCAGGGCAGTGCGAAGGCGGTGGAGGATGCGCATGCGGTGGCGGCCTCGTGCGGGTGGGGCAAGGGCGCCGGCGGGCCCGAGGACCCACCGGCGCCGCCGTCTTGCTCGGCGTCCGGGAGGTCGCAGACCTCCTGCGACGCGGACGTGCGAGTCTCAGGGACACCCTCGTGGCCCGGACGACGAAACATCGCCCTGCATGGAATCACACCGCCAAGTCGGCAGCGGGGATTGTGGGGGTTCGCACGGACACGGTGGGGGCGCGAACCGTGCTGGTGCGGATCCGCGTAGGGGCATCCCGAGCCCCAGGCGAGGCGCAGCCGAGGCAGGGGGCGAGTGGTTGCCCGGCCCGGCCTGCGGGGGGTCCCGTACCCATGCACGGGTCGGGCAACCACTCGTCCCGCCTGCGGCGGGTCTCGGGATGCCCCTACAGGTCTTGGTCACGGGAGGCATCCTCTCAGCCCCG
>JAHEIK010000156.1:0-6291 GCA_024639415.1 Planctomycetota bacterium | reverse complement strand
CGGGCCGAACTCCGCACCCTGTGCTAGGTTCTCGCCAAGCGGCAATCGCCGATCGGGCCCCCCGCCCCGGAGGCTGGGCCCCCCCGACGGTCGCCGTCCTTCGCGCCTCCGCGGCCGTCGCCACCGTGGCCGACTCGTCGCGCGCGCAAGACGCACGCTTGAGAGATCCAATCTTGAACTCGACCGAACGCAGGCTGGACCAGTGCCAGCAGATCATCGGCTACTACTTCTCCAGCCCCACTCTCCTCGAGACCGCCCTGACGCACTCCTCGCTCAGGGCGCCTGACCGCGAGTGCAACGAGCGCCTCGAGTTCCTCGGGGACTCGGTGCTCGGGCTCGTGATCACCGAGGAGCTCTACCACCTGCTGCCCGATCAGAGCGAGGGCGAGCTCACGCGGATCAAGTCCGCCGTCGTCTCGCGCAGCGCCCTGCTCAGCACGTCCCAGCAGCTGGGCCTGCAGCGCTACGCGGAGTTCGCCCGCGGCGTGGGCAAGCGCGACAAGCTGCCCGCCAGCGTCGTGGCCAACCTCGTCGAAGCCATCATCGGCGCGATCTACCTCGACGCCGGCTACTACCCCGCGCGGGAGTTCGTGCTGCGTCACATGGGGGCGGCCCTCGACGACGAGCTGAACGATCGCGGCGCCAAGAACTACAAGAGCCTGCTCCAGCACGAGGTGCAGCAGGCCGTGGGGGTGACGCCGACGTACCGCACCCTCGACGCCGATGGTCCCGACCACGCCAAGGAGTTCGTCGTCGCGGCGATCATCCGTGGGCAGGAGTGGGGCCGGGCCACCGGGCCGACGAAGAAGGACGCCGAGCAGGAAGGCGCCCGCATGGCGCTGGAGGCTTGGGAGCGTCGCGGCCGCGGTCGTCGCAGGCGTCGCAAGCGCAAGTCCGACGCGAGCGGCGTGCCCGTCGAGGCCGACGCCGCCGAGGATCTGCTCGACGACGACCTCATCGAGGAAGTCGTCGACATGGACGACACCTCGCGTCAGCCGGACGAGCCCGAGGCGGACGTGCCTGCGGAGGTCGTAGCCGAGACACCCGCGGCGGAGCCGGCCGAGGAGCCAGCACCCCGCCGTCGCAAGAAGCGCGCGCGTCGCCGTCGCGGTTCACGCCGTACGAGCGAGGAGAGCGACGAGGCCACGCCCGCGGACGCGATCCACACGGAGAGCGCCGCGGAGGAGCCTGCGCCTGAGCCGACGCCCGCACCCGCGGCGACGCCCGAGCCGACGTCACAGGATGGGCCGGAGAAGGCCCCGCGGCGCGAGCGGCGGCGCTCCCGCCGTGCGCCCAAGGCCGTCGAGCCCACGTCCGCACCCGAGTCCGCCGCGCCGCCGACGCGTGCGCCCCAGAGCACGCCCGAGCCCGAGGCGGCGCCCGAGAAGGCTCCGTCCGCCTTCGGCGCGGGCATCGACGAGCCCGCTCCGAAGCGCGCTCCCCGCACGCCGCGCAAGCGCAAGCAGGCAGCGTCCCGCAAGGCCGAGTCCCCTGCGCCCGCCGAGTCGCAGCCCGCACCGGAGCGCAAGCCGCGTCCGGCTCGGGCCGCGAAGCCTGAGCCCGAAGCGAAGCCCGAGGCCGAGGCCAAGCCCGCGCGCAAGGCCACGCCGTCCGCGTTCGGCGCAGGCATCGACGCGCCCGCGCCGGACCGTGCCGCTCGCGCCCCGCGCAAGCGCAAGAAGGCTGCCGCTCGCAAGACCGAGCCCCGCGCGGCCCCCGAGCCGAAGCCGGCCAAGGCGGAGAAGCCCGAGCCGGCAGCCAAGCCCGCACGCGAGGCCACGCCGTCCGCGTTCGGCGCAGGTATCGATGCGCCCGCTCCGGACCGCGCCACGCGGGCGCCCCGCAAGCGCAAGAAGGCAGTAGCCCGCAGGAGCGAGCCGACGACGTCCCCCGAGACCAAGGCCGCCCCCGAGCGCAAGCCGGCGCGGGCCGCGAAGCCCGACGCCAAGCCCGAGCGCAAGCCGACGCGGGCCGCGAAGCCCAAGCCCGAGCCCAAACCGAAGCCCGCGCGCAAGGCGACGCCGTCGGCTTTCGGCGCAGGCATCGAGGTGGCGACCTCCGGCGGCAGCGCTGCGCGCAAGCCGCGGCGCGTCAAGGCCAAGCAGGTCGAGGCGCCGGGCCGCAAGCGCGCACCGGCGGCGCGCAAGAAGAAGCCCGCGGACGAGGGTGGCTTCGGCACCGGCCTCTGAACCCGGCGCGATCCCGGCTAGTCTCTCCTCTCGCCTGACGGGTTCGTCCCGGCAGGCAATCGCTCAGCCGTCGGCCCTCGGCCCGCGCGCGGGCCGAAGCCCGACCGCTGAGCAAGCCCACTGACTCCCTTCCGTCGATCGGAGCCGTGGCGGGCCGTCTCGAGGCCCTCCTCGGGCGGGAGCAATCTGTCCGCATCGGCGGCCTGCACGGGGGGGCGCTCGGTCTGACGCTGGCGCACGTCGCCGCCCACGGCATTCCGCTGCTCGTGGTCACGGCAGATCCCAAGTCGGTCGATGCCGTGCGACTCGATCTCGACACGTACCTGGGCGGCGAGTCGCTCTCGCTGCCGCTCTGGCCGCGCGAAGAGCGCGGCGGTCCGCCCGACAGCGATGTCCTGCAGGCGCGCGCGGAAGTGCTCGAGCGCCTGGCGCGCCCGGGCCAGCGGCCGACCGTGATCGTCACGACGCTGGCCGCCCTGGCGCAGCGCGTTCCCGGGCCCGAGGTGATGGCCGCGGCGACGCTGACGCTCGCGCCGGGTGTCGAGCGTCCGCTGCCCGTCCTGCTGGAACACCTGGCGGCTGCGGGCTACGCGCGTGTCGGCGCGGTCGAGGCGCCCGGCGAGTTCGCAAGCCGCGGTGGCTTGCTCGACGCCTGGCCGTGGGGGGCAAGCGGCCCGTCGCGGCTCGACTTCTTCGGCGACGAGATCGAGAGCGTGCGCGCGCTCGACCCTGCGACCCAGCGCAGCGGGGACGCGCGCGAGCGGCTCGACGTCCTCGCCCTGCCTGCGGAGCGCTTCCGTGATCCCCACGGCGAAGAGGGGGCGAGTTTCCTGACGACGCACCTGCCCGAGCACGCGCGCGTTGCCCTCATCGAGCGCGAGGCCCTGGTGGGGGCCGCGACGTCGCTACGCACGAGTGGCGTCGCCGCGGCGCGCGACGATGTGGCTCGCCTCGAGAAGGAACTGGGCGAGCGCCCTGTCCTCGTGCTCTCCGCGCTGCAGTTCGGTGAGTCGGAAGCACTCGATGTCGACGTCGGCGGCGTGGACGCGCTGCGCGGCATCGCCATGCGTCGTCGCAAGGAGAAGGAGGCGCCGCGGGATCGTGCGGCACGCATCGCAGAGGCCTTCGCCGAGCTGGGCAAGCGCGCGAAGCGCATCGTGCTCTACCGCCGTGCGGTCGGCGAAGAGGAGCGCATGCGCGAGGTGTTCGAGGAGCACCCGCCGGGGCTGCCGGTCGCGTGGCGGGCCGGCGCGATCTCGCGCTCCTTCGTCTGGCAGGCGACGCACACCGCACACGTCGCGTACGACGACCTCGCCGACCTGCCGCTGCGTGAGCGCCGTGGTCCGCGGACGGCGCCGCCGAGCCGGCCGATCCAGGACTTCCTCGAGCTCGTCGAGGGCGGTCCGGTGGTCCACCTGCACCACGGCATCGGCATGTACCGCGGCCTGGTCGAGCTGGAGACCAAGGAAGGCGTCGGCGAGTACCTGAAGATCGAGTTTGCCGAGGGCACGATCGTCTACGTGCCGGTCGCGCGCATCGACCTGGTGCAGCGCTACGTCGGTACGGGCCGCCGACCCAAGCTCGGCAAGCTCGGCGGTCAGGACTGGAGCAACCGCAAGAAGAAGGTGTCCGAGGCGGTCGAGGAGCTGGCCGAGCGCTTGCTCGACACGCAGGCCACACGCGAGCGGCGCCTCGCTGCGCCCCTGCCGTCCGACAGCGAGTGGCAGGAGGAGTTCGAGCACGCCTTCCCGCACCAAGCCACGCCCGACCAGGCGGCCGCCGTGCGCTCCATCAAGGACGACCTGGAGTCCGATCGGCCGATGGACCGTCTGCTCTGCGGCGACGTCGGCTACGGCAAGACCGAGGTCGCGCTACGCGCGGTGTTCAAGGTGGTCACGAACGGGCGCCAGGCGGCGATTCTCGTGCCGACCAAGGTGCTCGCCGAGCAGCACGTCCGCGTGTTCACGCAGCGCCTGGCTCCCTACCCGCTCACGGTGCGCGCGCTCTCGGGACTGAAGGCGCCGAAGGAGAACCGCGCGACGATCGAGGGGCTGAAGGACGGCACCGTGGATCTGGTCGTCGGCACGCACCGCCTGCTGAGCAAGGACGTCGGCTTCCACAATCTCGGGCTCGTGGTGATTGACGAAGAACAGCGCTTCGGTGTGAAGCACAAGGAGCGCCTGAAGGAGCTGCGTGCCCAGGTGGACGTGCTCGCGCTCTCCGCCACGCCGATTCCGCGCACGCTGCACATGGCATTGCTGGGCATTCGCGACATCAGCAACCTCACGACGCCGCCGCTCGGCCGCCATCCGATCGAGACGAAGGTCGCGCGTGAGAGCGACGAGGTGGTCACGCATGCGATCCGGCGCGAGCTCGCGCGCGGCGGGCAGATCTTCATGGTGAGCAGCCGCATCCGCGACCTGCCCATGATCGCGAGCCACCTGATGGAGCTCGTGGTGGAGTTGCGCGTCGCCATCATCCACGGCCAGATGGACAAGGACCTGGTCGAGCGACGCATGCTGCGCTTCGTGCGCGGGGAGGTCGACCTGCTGCTGGCGACGACCATCATCGAGAGCGGGCTCGACATCCCGAACGCCAACACGATCATCCTGCGCGATGCGGATCGCTACGGCCTCTCCGAGCTGCATCAGCTGCGTGGCCGCGTCGGACGCGAGCGGCGGCATGCGCATGCGCTCGTGCTGCTGCCCAAGGGGCGGCCGCTGCGCGACGAGGCGGCGGAGCGCTTGCGTGCGATCGAGGAGTACAGCGAGCTGGGGGCCGGCTTCCGTATCGCGATGCGCGACCTCGAGATCCGCGGCGCGGGCAACCTGCTCGGTCCGCAGCAGTCCGGCCACATCGCCGCAGTTGGCTACGACCTCTACTGCAAGCTGCTCGGTGACGCGGTGGAGCAGGCGCGCGGCCGCCGCATGGAAGAGCGGCACGAGCCGGCCTTCCTCGGCATCGACGTACCGGGGGCCGTGCCGGACGACTACGTCGGCGACGTGCGTGAGAAGTTCCGCATCTTCCGGCGCGTGGCGGCGGCGTCCACCCGCGCCGACCTCGAGGATCTGGCCGCCGAGTTGGAAGATCGCTTCGGCAAGCCGCCCAAGGCCGTGCGCAGGCTGCTGCTATGCCAGCGCGTGCGGATCGAGGCGGGCCAGGAGGGCATCACGCGCATCGCCCCGGCGCCCAGCGATCAGCCGGGGGTCGTCTTGCACGCGCCGGAGCCCGTGCTCGAGCGCTTGAAGCGGGCCGGCATGAAGCTGCGGGCGCTCAAGCCCGGGCAGGCGTTCTTGCCGGTGCCGAGCGCGAAGACGGAGGAGGCGGCGGTGCAGATGCTCGTCCGGCGGCTCAGCGGACTCGACCGACCTCGGGCGGGTATCTAACCCGCCCCTACATGCCTCCTCCGTGGATCCCGGGGACGTGTAGGGGCGGCATACATTGCCGCCCTCACCGCTTCTCCATCACCCAGCGCGGTGCTGGGTCCTTCAGGCGGTAGCGCTCGAACACGCGCCGGTAGCCCTTCAGTCGCACGACAACGTCGAGCGGCATCGCGCGCACGTCGGGCACGTCGCCGCCTTCGGGCACCTCGACCGCCTCGGAGTAGACCTCGAACGTGGCGCCGGCCGCCGCGGCCCGCCGGCCGTCGGGCAGCAGCACCAGCGCCTCGAGCGCCTTGCGGCTCAGCGCCGGCGCGAGGAACGTTCGCGGCCCCTGCTTGGGCGGCTGGGCCTCCAGCTCCACGCGACCGTGCGTGCCGTACCCGCACACCCAGCGCGTGATCCAACCGCCTTCGCGGGGCGTACCCACGACCCTGCCGAACTCGAGGCCTCGCGAGGTCGCGGTCAGGTGGCTGCGCGCCTTGGCCGCCGGTGGGCTCCAGCCTCCGCCGACGGACCTGGCGTACCTGACGGACGCCGTGCTCGAGCGCGCGTGCCTGTGCGGGTCGAGCAGACGCCGGAACGTGACCCAGGCAGGGCGCACCCATACGCTGTCACCGCGCCTCGCGCCGTCGAAGCGACTCCAGCCTGCCTGCACGAGCGCGCCCGCTTCGTCGTACAGGCGCAGGTAGAGGGGATGCCGATGGGGCGTGTCCACGCGT
>JAHEIK010000155.1 GCA_024639415.1 Planctomycetota bacterium | reverse complement strand
AGAAACCCTGCAGGACTGCCTTGAACACCTTCGGCGGCAGGCGGCGAGCGGTGCCGTAGGCGATGACCGGCGGCCCTCCGGTGGCAAAGGCCCCGCCGAAGGCACCTCCGAGAAGGCCTGCGGCGATCCCCCACCGGCGGCGAATCAGCGGCCGCGACGCGTCGGCGGCTGTGCGGGGCCAGGCGGCCCACACCACGTACCCGACGATCAACACGCCCAGCACGCGGATGCACGGGTCCGGGTCCAGGTGCTTGAGCGCCAGCACCCCCAGCGGCAAGCCGACGGCTGCTCCGGCCAACTGCGGAACGACCTCCGCCCACACGACGTGTTTGCGGTAGCGCCAGAACACCAGGGCGGCCACGAAGACGCCGAACGTGGCCGTCGTGGCGACCGCTTCCCCAAGCGGCAGGAGACGCGGCATGACCGACATGAGCACCATGCCGAACGCGAACCCGATCACTCCTTGGATGGCGGCCGCCGCGAAGATGAGCGCACCGAGCGCCAGATGCTCGGGCGTCATGCGGAATGTCCGCTGTGCATGGCCGGACCGGGCGGCATGTCGGCGATGATGCCCGCCTCGGCATCGAGGAGCTGGTCCCAGCGTGTCTCAATCGGCTCTCGCACGCCGGGCAAGAGCCGCGCGAGATCGAGGAACGCGCGGTAGTGCCCCTCTTCCGAGGCAACGAGGGCTCCGTAGAAGCGCCGCAGCTCCGCCTCCTCGGCGTGCTCGGCGAGCAGGCGGAAGCGCTCGCCCGAGCGGGCCTCGATGAGCGCGCTCACGAGCAGCCGATCGACCAGCTCCGACAACCCCTGGCCGCGCCGGACCTCCGCGCGGAGCGCGGCGGCGTACGGGTTGGCGTGGGCGCGCTCGAAGTGGCCGCCCCGGGCCGTGAGCAGGCGCAGCACCTGGGTGAGATGGACCGCCTCGTCGCGCGCGATCGACGCCAGCATGCGCATCCAGCGGTCGGCGCCTGCGTGCGTACTCCCCGAGCCTCCGACCTCCACGGGGAACGGCCAGCGGTTGATCAACTCCAGCGCGTTGCTGGCCGCCTTGCGCTCCAGGTGCGCGTGGTCGTTGAGGAAGGCCGGCAGATCCGCGAGGGCCTGGGCGACCCACGCTGCCGGCGTTGCATGGCGCAGCGGACTCGAGGCCGAGCCGGAGTGTGTTGCAGAATCAGCCACGGCGGTGAGGGTACCCCCGAGGCGCCGGGCCCTGGTACCGTTCCGGCTCCCTGGTCCAACCTGCGCCCCAAGCCGAGAGACACCATGGCCCGCCGACCCCCGCCCCCGGCCAAGCCCCCCTCCTGGCACCGCAGCCGCCTCGGCTGGGTCAATGCCATGGGCTTCGCCCTGACGCTCTTCCTCGGCATCTGGATCTTGCTGGCGGTCTTCTCGAACCTGCTGCCCAAGTCCGACCCGCTGCGCTTCGGCCTGCCGGTCCCCTTCGTCATCGTGCTGGGGCTTGCCCAGATCGCCACGGTCACCCTCGGCGGGATCGTGGTCAGCTTCATGTGGCGCGGTGCCGACTTCCATACGCACCGCCCGCGTCTCTTTGTCTTCTGGTGGACGTGCGCGGGACTGCTGTTCTTCCTCGTCGACCTGGTCACCCTGATCCAGTTCGGCATCGCGGACCTGCCCAACGCCGCCCGCTGGGCGGAAGACATCTTCTTCGGCTCGGCTCCGGTCGGCGTCCTCTGCTTCGCCCTCATGGGCTACGTGAACATCGACATCCCGGCCGACGACGAGGACTGGGCCGAGAGCGAGGACGAGTACGACGACGACGGTGAGTACGAGGACGACGACTACGACGACGAAGACGACGCGTACTACGAGGACGAGGAGTCCTAGACCGTGGAGCGCGAGATCCTCGACCAGGTCGCCGCCCGCTTGGGCGTGGGCAAGGCACAGCGACACATCTTCCTCTGCGCCGACGCCACCAAGCCGAAGTGCGTCGCGGCCGAGGTCTCCTTGGCTGCCTGGAAGCGGCTCAAGACGCGCTTGGTCGAAGTCGGGCTCGAAGGCAGCGTGCACACGGATCCCGCGCTGCCGTGCGTCTTGCGCAACAAGGCAGACTGCCTGCGGGTCTGCCGCGGCGGACCGATCGCCGTCGTCTACCCCGAAGGCACGTGGTACGCAGGCGTGACGGCGCAGGTTGTCGACCGGATCATCGACGAGCACCTAATCGGCGGGCAGCCCGTCGCCGAGCACGTGATCGCCACGGCTCCCCTGGGCGACGCACCTACAGCGTGACGCTCCCTACGGCCTGATCGTGCCTACAGCGTGAAGGTGAAGTCCTCGACGAGCGCGCCGGGCATGCGTCCGCTGTTCGTCGAGCGCCCGAAGTAGGTGTTCGAGTCGAGGATCATCTCGCGCTCGGCCGTGAGCCCCACGAGGTTCTCGCCCAGCACGCGGTACATCGTCTCGTCGAAGCGCATGACGTTGAGCGGCGCACGGATCTCGCCGTCCTCGACCCAGAACGTCGCGAAGCGCGTCATGCCGGTGGTGCGGCAGGCGCTGCGGTCGCTGTAGTTCAGGTAGTGGACGTTGCCCACGTAGACGCCCTTGTCCAAGCGGGTGATGGCCTCTTCGGTGGGCACGTCCCCGGCCGAGACGTCGATCGACTCGGGGGACTCTCCGGCCGACGCACCGTTGGTCGGCACGCCGAACTCCTTGGCGGAGCGCGGTGAGACCAGGCAGTCAGCAAGCTTGCCGCCGTCGAGCAGCGTGACGGCGTCTGGGCGGATGAAGCCGGAGCCCTGGAAGTTGGGCGCGACGCCTTCGACCGTGTTCTCCCGGATGGTGAGGCTGTCCGCGAGAGCGGCATCCCCACTCAGCAGCTTGAGCAGCGGGGTCTGGCGGGTCTTGTGCGCCTTCAGACCGAAGCCGCCCCACGAGAGCATGCCGACCATGTCGTAGACGGCGGCCGGCGCCAGGTAGACGCGGTAGCCGTCGGGCGAGATCGTCACGGGCTCACGCTTGAGCGCCTCGAGCTGCTTGCTGGCCAGCTCGACCTTGCGGAGGAACGCCGCTTCGTCCCAGTCCATGCCCGCGTAGGCGGTCTTCACTGCCTTGTCGGCCTGGTGGTAGAAGCTCCAATCGAAGTTGTAGCTCCAGGTGTCGTACCAGTTGCGCTGACCGAGGGAGTTGGCGAACCCCGAGCCGAGGGCGCCCGCCGCGTAGATGCCGACGAGGTCCTTGTCACCCGCGGCCGAGCGGATCTGGCCGAGGCTGTCGTCAGCCGCCGGCAGCTTGTTCTCGCCGTGGCGCTCGCTCGACTGCACGTCCGTCGCGTAGAGGAGGTGCGGATCCTCCGGCAGGTGCGGTAGCTTCTCGCGCAGGCGCCCTACGAGCTTCGTCAGGCGGCCCTTGTCTTCCGCGCCGTCGCCCGAGAGGGTGACCGACCCGCCCGCGTGGCGCTGGCCGAGGATCAGGTCGACACCGATCGCGCGCTGCACGACCGAGCCGGCCTGGCGCACCTGCCCCTGGTTGAAGCGGACGAAGTCCGAGTCCTCGCCATAGAACGAGCACGTGTAGACCTCCTCGCCCTGAAGCTGCGAGGTGAGATGATCTGCGAGACCGTTGAAGTACGTCTGCATCGTTTCCTTCTTTCCGGCAGTGCGCCCTAGGCGCCGCCGAACACCTCGACGTTCTCGAACAGGCAGGCGGGCGTGGCGTGTCCGACGCGCACCATCTGGTTGGGCTCACCCTTGCCGCAGTTGGGCGTCCCCATGACTTCGAGCGTGTCCGGTGTGCCGACCATCTTCAGGCTGCGCCAGAAGGTTGCGGAGACGCCGCGGTAGTTGTTCTTGCGCACCAGGCCCTTGAGCTCGCCGTTCTCGATGCGCCGGCCGTACTCGCAGCCGAACTGGAACTTGTTGCGCGAGTCGTCGATCGACCAGGAGCAGTTCGTGGCCATGAAGACGCCGTTCTCGACCGCGCCGATCATGTCCTCCATCGTGGAGGTACCCGGCTCGAGGTTGAGGTTGGCCATCCGGTCGATCGGCGGACGGTTCCAGCTGCAGGCGCGCGCGTTGGCGACGCCGGCGATGCCTGCGCGCCCCTGCGACGTGGCACCACCAAGCGGCTTGAGCAGGATGCCGTCCTTGATGATGTACTCCTTCTTCGCGGCCGTGCCCTCGTCGTCGAAGCCGTAGCTGGCCATCTGGCTGGCGACGGTCGGGTCGAAGGTGATGTTCAGCAGGTCGGAGCCGTAGCGGTAGTTGCCGAACATGTCGAGCGTCACGAAGCTCGTGCCGGCGTAGTTGCGCTCGTCGCCGAGGATGCGGTCGAGCTCGATGGCGTGGCCGACCGACTCGTGGATCTGCAGGATCATCTGATCCGGCGCCAGCACGACGTCCAGCGTGCCTTCCGGGCAGTCGGGTGCGCTGAGCAGCTCGATGGCTTCGCTCGCCAGCCGCGACGCTTCGGTCTGGAAGCCGATCTGGTCCAGGATCTCGAGTCCGCCCTGGCGGCCGTTGCCGTAGCCGCCCAGCGTGCGCGTCTGCGTCTCGGCCCCCTGGTTCGCCGTCGCGGCCATGACCGGGACCACGTAGTGGAAGCGCTGGTGGATGCGTGCCCCGTGGTTGTTCACGTAGAGCGACTCGCCGTCGGTGAAGCCGACGCGCGCGTACCAGTCGACGATGCGGTCGTCGGACTTCAGTTGCTCGGCGGATGCCCTAACCAGGCCGATGCGGTCCTCGAGGCTCGTCGTCGTCCACGGGCGCTCCACCACCGTCTCGTACTCCCCCTGGGCATCGCTGTGGGGCAGCTTGGAGAAGTCGGCGACGGCCTGCCCGGCGCTGCGCTCGGCCCAGGCCTTGGCCCGACGCGCCGCCTCGGCCAAGCCGCTCGTGGTCAGATCGCTGGTGGCCGCGTAGCCGAGGCCGCCAGCGTGAGCCACGGTGATCATCGCGCCGGCGTCGCTGTGGTCGCCGACCGGCTGGAGGATGTTCTGCCGCACCGTCACGGATTCACCGCTCTCCTCCTGGTAGCGGAGGGAGCAGTAGTCCACGTCGGGGGCGATCTCGCGGAAGCGCTTCTCGAGGTCGTCGATCACGGGGGAGGTTCCTTTCGGGAAGGCGGCGAGGGTACCACGTAGCGAGCGCCCTCCCGCCTCGTGGAGCGGCTGTCCGGGGCTGGATCTGGGCGCCCTACGGGCGACAATCGGAGCATGAGCACGCGCCCCCCCACGATCGTCGCCATGGGCGGCGGCGGCTTCTCGATGGAGCCCGACAATCTGCTCCTGGACGAGTACCTGCTCGCGGTCGCAGACGTGGACCGCCCCTCGGTCTGCTTCCTCCCCACGGCCGCAGCGGACCCGGCGGAGCACGTCCAGAAGTTCCACGCTGCCTTCGGCGGCCTGGGGGCGCAGACGAGCCACTTGGAGCTGCCCTGGGAGAGCGCCACCGACGGCCTGCCCGAGGAAGGCCGCCCCATCGGTGCCCCGAGCGTCGCCGACCCGGCGGCCCACCTGGCCTCGATGGACGTGATCTACGTCGGAGGCGGCAACACCCGCCGCATGCTGGCCGTGTGGCGAGCCTATGGGCTGGACCGGGCCCTCCGGCGGATCTGGGAGGACGGCCGGGCCGTTCTCGCGGGCCTCAGCGCAGGCTCGATCTGCTGGTTCGAGCAGGGCGTCACGGACTCGATTCCCGGCGCCTTGACCCCCATGGACGCGCTGGGCTTCCTACGCGGTTCCCACTGCCCGCACTACGACGGCGAAGCGGAGCGGCGCCCTGCCTACGAGCGTCTGGTCGGCGACGGGACCCTCCTGCCGGGCATGGCGGCGGATGACGGCTGCGCGCTGCTCTACCGCGGAAGCGAGCTGATGGATGTGGTCAGCTCGCGGCGTGCGGCCGCCGCGTGGCGCGTGGACCGGGCCGGCGGTGACGGGGTCTCGCGCAGGACCGCTGCGCGCTACCTGGGCTGAGCCCGTTGCCCCTTCTTCGTCCCGCGCGCGTGCCGGGCCAGGGCCGCAGCGACGATCTGGCGCGTGAAGCCCTCGTGGCCTGCCGGGTCGTACGCCAGGCAGAGGTCCGCGCCGCCATAGTCGGCGGGCGGGTAGTAGAGGCCGCAGTTCGCGTTGATCTCGAGCATGAAGATGCGTCCGTCCGCATCCACCCGGATGTCGCAGCGCCCGAAGCTCGCGCACCCCAGCGCCCGGAAGAGCTTGGAGGAGACGTCCCGCAGCCGTGCGTCCAGGGCCTCGTCCGCGACGGGTATGCACTCCATGCCGTCGTAGTCGACCCACTTGAGATCGGCGTGCTTGAAGTGCTCGCCGGGCGGGAACTGGTACTGCATCGGTGTGTAGGTCGTGGGTCGCCTACGCGCATCCGGATGCTCGGCCACGAGCACGGTGCACTCTTCGCCGGCGATGTACTCCTCGATCAACGCCGCCCCGTGGCGGCTCATGATCTTGCGGGCCTGACGCCGGAGGCCGGCGGACGTGACGACACGCGAGGCGCGGCTGATGTCCACGCTCGCGTAGCTGCTGTGATGCTTGACGAAGAGGGGAAAGCGCAGCGTGCGTGCCGCACGCTCCACGTCCCGCTGTGTGCGGGCCAGGACGTGAGCCGGGGTGTCGATGCCCTCCGCATGGCAGGCGGCCTTCATCTGCTCGCGAGTCGGCTCGTAGTCGCCCGATGTCGCACCCGTGAAGGGGACCGCCAAGCGCTCCAGCGTCTGCACGACCTCGATGCCGGGCTTGTCCTCGTCCGCCGCGCCGTCGCAGAGGTTGAAGAAGACGTCGTAGTCCTGCTGCACGCGAGCCGTCACGTCACGGACGGACGTCGCCTTCTCCAGCACGGCGACGTCCCATTCCGCCTCCGGGAGGAACGGTCGCGGGTCGCACGGCCAGTCGTCGTCCGGAAAGGGACGCGCGTCGAGATCCTGAGTGGTGAGCAGGCAGATGCGCATCGCCGCGCTCCGAGGTCGAGAGCAGCATGCTACGCGGAGCCTCTGCCGCGGCAGCGCCACGGCGGAGGCTTCCAGAGCGGACAGGTGCCGCTACGGCAGCGGCACACCCGTGACGAGCGGCACGAATCCGGGAGGTGCCACGTCCGTCGCACTGCCGAGGCAGAACGTCTCGGCGCTCATGGCCGTCATGCGCAGCATCATGATCTGCATGCCCGTGGGGAACGCGGGCACGATCGTCGTGCAGCAGTCCCGGCCCCGGTTGCCCGAGGCGTCGGTCGAGTTGACCACGACGATGTACACACGCCCCGGCCCGGGATACGCCCGCTCAGCGCGCAAGCGCAAGTTGAAGGGCGCGATGAAGGTCGAGTCCGGGCTGAAGGGCGCCGGTCCGTCGGCCTCCGTGCTGTAGATGCTCAGCGTGCGCGTCGGCGCGGGATCGCAGTCGTCGGGCGCCTGCGCCCAGCTGAAGCCCACGGGCAACATGCCGCGTCGGGCGGGCCAGAGGACCGTGCGCAACAGATTGCAGGTCACAACCGGGGGAGTGACGTCGGCGATCTCGAAGTCGTCGTCGCTGAGGTCGAACCACGCGTGATTCGTGCCGTTCAGGCCGACGACACGAATGCGTGCGGTGGTGGTGAGCCAGGCACAGTTGAAGGTCACGTCGGCCGAACCGTCGTTCGCCGTGGAGGCCACCAGCGCCAAGGTCCAGGTGAGCCCGCCGTCGAGCGACAGTTGGATCTGGACGTTCGCCACGTTCACGCCGCCACCGGTCGTGCCGGCAACGTCCCAGGTGACCGCCGTCGGTACGTTCACGGGAAGGATCTCACCGCCGTTGGGTGAGAGCACTGTGAACGGCCCCGTCGTGTTGTCCACCGTGACCTGCATGGCGTCCTGATCCACACCGCCGCCGTTGGGGACGTTGTCTCGGGCCGTGACCCAGAAGTTCATCGTCCGGTTCGTGATCGGAAGCTGCTCACCTGTCGTGCCCGGGAAGACGTTGCCCGCGACGAGATCCACGAGTGCGGGGAAGGTACGGATGTTGTCCGTGGTCGGCGGGTACGAGCGGAACAGCGGGTTGTTGCCGTTGTCCACCGAGCTCAGGGCGTACTGCATGTCCGAGGGGTCCATCTGCTCCCAGCAGTACGTCAGCGGATCGCCGTCGGGATCGCTGCCGAACGCGGTGAGCCAGAAGGGCGTGCTCGCCGGAATGGTCATGTCGGCGTTGGCGCTCACGCTCGGGGCGTTGTTGCCGGTGGCGCTGTCTGCGCGGCAGGCTGCGGCGGAGGTCACCGTCACGATGCGATCGACGCTGTCGGCGTGGTAGTAGAGGTCGCCCACGGTGCTGGTGCCGAGGATCTCGTCGGCCGCGCCGCACACGCTCGAGT
>JAHEIK010000154.1:4939-8309 GCA_024639415.1 Planctomycetota bacterium | reverse complement strand
AGCTCGCTGCCGACGTTGGCCGCCTCCCCCGCCCCCTCCTGACGCCTGCACTCGGCCTGATAGTGCGGCGCACTCGCGAGCTGATCGGTCACAGGACCACCGGCGGTGAGCATCTCGGCGAGTCGTTCCAGCAGCGCCCGTGTCTCATGAGTCGGCCCCGGCGAGTGAGGGCAGAACGGCGGCGCGAACAGGAAGACGAGCGCGAGGATCGCGATGGAACAGACGACAGCGATACGGACGAGGTCGCCCAAGCTGCGGCGAGGCATGGTACCGGATCCGCTCACGGCTCCAGCTTAGCTGCATCTTGCATAGCCACCGGCGCCGAGCAGCGAGTAGCCGGGATCAACCGAGCCACTGCCGTGTCCCGCACATGCTGTCCGCACCAGCACTCGATGTGGACCTAGCGCCCCGTCACGGCCGGCGGCGGCGTCGCCCGCTTGAGGAAGAGGACTGCGAACGCCGTCGGCACGTGCTCGCCCCAGCCCCCCTGCGCGTCGAGCGCGAGGAGATGGTCGGCACCCGCCCGGTACCAGTCGCTGCGACCCAGCCAGCGGCGGCCGAGGAGCATCCCGACCCGCTCGAGACCGTAGAGGTAGTCGTAGTGGTGGATCTTCGGGTCGCCCGGATTGAGCGTGACCGTGAAGTGCTCCTGCAGCCAGGCGAGGCCGTCGCGCAGACCGGTGTCGATCCGCTTGCGAAGCGCCCCCGGCACGCGGCGTCCCAGCCCCTCGCGCGCGATGGTCAGCCCCACGATGCCGGCCGTGGTCATCGACCCGGAACAGGGATACGTGAACTCGGTCCACGGCCCCTTCGGTCCGTCCTTCTTGTCGAGCTTGTAGCGGAAGCCCCGGGCGGACGCGCGCTTCTTCTTCACGAGGGCGTAGCCGTCCTTCAGGCGGTAGTCGAGCAGACTGGCCCTCTTGCCCTCTTCCGCCTGAACGCCAAGGACGCCCTCGAGCGCGCGCTCCCACGTCGCACGGGGCACCTTCTCGCCGCACGCGACGGCCGCGCGTAGCCCCAGCAAGGCGTACTGCGTATTGGAGAGGTCGTAGGCCCAGCCCGGCGCATTCGGATCGATGCGGTAGCACCACAGCCCCGTCTTGCCGTGTGTGCGCAGCAGGAACTTCACGCCCTCCGACAGGACCTTGCGTTCGGCTTCGCTGAGGGCGGCACGGATCAGCGCGGGATCCCTGCGCGCACGGCTCGCATCACTCGCGGGGTCATCGAGGGAGAAGACGTCGACCAAGGGCGCGTGCCGAGCGTGCACGGCCAACAGGTAGACGCCGACACTGTAGGTGGTGCGCATCGGCAGCGCGGCGAGTCGAGTCCATGCGCGACGCACGGCCTCGTCCTGGGGATCGACCCCACCCTTCGTGAGTGCCAGGAGCGCGAGCGCCGTGTGTCCCATCACATGCTCGTCGTCCGCCTTGCCCCAGTGCCCTTCCTTCGCTTGCATGGACTTGAGTCGCTCGACGCCACGCTGGATCGTCTTCGCAACTGCCAAGCGGAACGACGCCGGGTAGGCACCGGCTTCCAGCGCATCCTTGGGCGGCTTGGCTCCCGCGGTGCTCCCCGCGACGAGCACCACGAGGGCGACCAGGGCGCCGAGTCTCGGCCGTGAACGTCGCGGGCACATGACTCCGGCTCGCGCGCGCAACCAGCCAGTGCGATTCATGGCGCCTCCCGAGCGTTCCGCCGGCGTGCCACATCACGGCGACCGCGTCCCCTGGATTCTATCGGCCGAACGCGCTGCGAGACGGACTCCGTGTGCGGTTGGTCTTCAGGCACGCACGGCGGCAAGGCTGCACCGGCTGTGGAACACGCAAGAAGAGGATCGGAAACACGGTATCCAGTCACGCGTCAAAGGAGCAACGTGCGGCGTGCGCAGGCGGATTGACGCGGGTAGGCTCCTCCCGCGTGCCCGGCCGGGGGCCGAGCGGAGGCAGACGATGAGCAGCGGTGTGCGCGACAGGAAGGCGCTCTTGCGAACGACCTGCTCGCTCGTGATGGCTGTGCTGTTCTTCGCCGGGGGCTGTGGTGACGAACCCACGTCGGCGGTCCCGGCGGGGGATCCGACGGGGCAGCAGACGCCCCAAGACGTCGTGCTGCTGCGTGCCCCCTTCTTCGCCCTGACCGATCACGAGGGGAAGCCGTTCCGCAGCGATGCGCTGCGCGGCCGCGTGTGGGTTGCGAACTTCTTCTGCACACGGTCCAAGGCCGCCTCCGCCGCACAGACGGAACGGATGCGAGCCATCCAGGAGCGCATGGCCACGCGTGCCGAGCGTCAGTCGGTGCGCTTGGTGAGCATCACGGTCGATCCGGTGACGGACACGCCCGCTCGACTCCTGGAGCACGCCGAGACCTACGGCGCGGACCTCGAGCAGTGGACCTTCCTCACCGGCGAAGAGGAGGCGGTGCGACTGCTGAGCAGCGAGGGCTTCGGGCTTCCCGTGCGTCCCACGCCTGAGAACGCCGCACGGCCGGTAGAGCACAGCCCGCAGTTCGTCCTCGTGGATTGGCGAGGCCTCGTGCGCGGCATGTTCGACAGCCGGGCGGACGCCGGCATGCAGGCCCTGGAGGCGGCCATCGATCGCCTTCTGGCCGAGCCGAACCCCGCGCTCCGCTCCCGCGGCTCCGACATCGACGGGGCGACCTACCTGCCGGGACGGGCGCGCGCGCAACGTGAGGCGTCGGCCTCCTGGACCGTGCGGCACGACCTGCGCTTCACCGATCGCCTACGGGCGAGCCGCATCAAGTTCGTGAACCGCATCACCGACGACGGCGCACGTCACATGCTGGCGGTCCACTACGACCACGGCAACGGCGTGGCGGTCGCCGACGTGGACGGCGACGGGCTGCTCGACATCTACTTCACCAATCAGGTCGGCAGCAACCAGTTGTGGCGCAACGTCGGCGGTGGCCGCTTCGAGGACATCACGCAAGCAGCGGGTGTGGCCGTCAAGGACGTCATCAGCGTGACGGCCTCCTTCGCCGACACGGACAACGACGGCGACCCGGACCTCTTCGTAAGCACCGTACGGGGCGGCAATCACCTGTTCATCAACGACGGCAAGGGCCGCTTCACGGACGTCTCCAAGCAGGCCGGCGTGGACCACGTCGGGCACAGCTCGGCCGGTGTGTTCTTCGACTTCGATCGCGACGGCTTGCTCGACCTCTTCGTCTGCAACGTCGGGGTCTACACGCAGGGCGACCCGATCCCGATCATCGAGGATTCCACGAACGCGGGACAGGAGCCCGGCGACTACACCTACTACAAGGGCGTGAAGGATGCCTTCGCCGGGCACATGAAGCCGCAGCGCAACGAGGTGAGCCTGCTGTACCGCAACTTGGGCAGAAACCGCTTCGAGGA
>JAHEIK010000154.1:0-4929 GCA_024639415.1 Planctomycetota bacterium | reverse complement strand
GAGGAGGTCCACACGAAGATGGGCCTCGAGGACATCTGCTGGACCGGTGCCGCCGCACCCATCGACGTCAACGGAGACGGCTGGATGGACCTGTACGTGTTGGACATGCAGGGGCACGACGAGTACTACGAGAACGTCGAGGGCAAGCGCTTCGTCCGCAAGAGCCGGGAGGTGTTCCCGCGCACGTCCTGGGGCGCCATGGGCATCCAGGTGTTCGACTACGACGTGGACGGCGATCTCGACATCTACATCACGGACATGCACTCGGACATGTGCGAGGTCGTTCCGCCCGACGAAGAGAAGCGCAAGGCGAGGATGTGGTGGCCCGAGTCGCTGACGCGCAGCGGCGGCAAGAGCATCTGGGGCAACAGCTTCTTCGAGCAGGTTGCACCCGGGCGGTTCGAGGAGGTATCCGACCGCATCAACGTCGAGAACTTCTGGCCGTGGGGTATGAGCGTCGCCGACCTGAACGCCGACGGCTTCGAGGACATCTTCGTCACCTGCAGCATGAACTACCTGTTCCGCTACCAGTCGAACAACGTCTTGCTGAACGACGGCGGCAAGCGCTTCGTGGACAGCGAGTTCGTGCTGGGCGTGGAGCCACGCAGCGGCCCCCTCACCAGAGCGTGGTTCGATCTCAACTGCGATGTGGCTCGCGACAGCAAGCACATCCTCTGCAAGGACGTCACGGGCCCGGTCGTCGTGTGGGCTCCACGCGGCAGTCGCTCCTCGGCGATCTTCGACCTCGAAGGCGACGGCGATCTGGACGTGGTGACGAACGAGTTCAATGCCGAGCCACAGGTGCTCGTGAGCGATCTTGCTGCCCGCGGCGGCATGAACTTCCTGAAGGTCGCGCTGCGCGGCACGCGCTCCAACCGTGACGGACTGGGCGCCACCGTGCGCCTGACGGCGGGAGGACGCACGTACATGCGTCAGCACGACGGCCAGTCGGGCTACCTCTCGCAGAGTTCCATGCCGCTCTACTTCGGGCTGGGCAAGGCGACGAGCGTCGCGCGCATCGTCGTCACCTGGCCCTCGGGCCTCGAACAGACCGTGACAAAGGACATCCCGGTCAATGGCCTGCTGCTCATCGAGGAACCGGCGAAGTAGCCCTCACTGGGTACTGCGCGAGGACGGCGATCAACGCGACGTTGCCGCGTCGGTGCCCCGCCACTCCTTGGCCAGCAGGCCGAAGAGCAGGGTGTCCCCCCAAGCGCCGTCCGTCTGGACCGCCTCGACCAGTCGGCCCTCTTGCCGGAACCCGAGCTTGGCCAGGACGCGGACCGAGGCTTCGTTGGCGGCGGTGCAGCGCGCGTGGATCCGGTGCAGACCCGCTTCCTGAAATGCCCAGTCGACGAGGCCTCGGTCGCATAGCCCTTGCCGTGGTGGGCGCCCACGAAGGCAAACCCGAGCTCGGCCGAGCGGGCGCTCGGCTCGAAGCCGAAGAGCAGCATGTCGCCGACGAGGTCCCCACCGTCTCGCTTGACGGCTGCCAGGGTGAGTGCGCTGTCCTTCCCCCCCCAGTGCGACCCAACCCTTGCGTTGCGCGAGCACCTTCGCGACCTGCTCCTTGGGCGCAGGGCCGTATGGGACGAAGCGGGTGTGCTCGGGGTCGCTGCGCAGCGCGTGGAAGGCGTCGAGATCGCCGTCCTCGAACGGACGCAGCAGCAGGCGGTCGGTGGTCAGGGGCCAGGGCAGCGCAGAGCGCATGCGCCCGATGGTACGGAGGCCCGAGGTACGGGTCCTCGCTTCCGCCATTGGGCATTCCGATGGGCCGTTCCGCTCGGATCGCCGATCCGCTAGCATTGGGGCTCCAAGACGAGCCAAGAGGAGGCACGGTTATGCGTTGGGTAGTTCTCATTGCGATGGGCTTGATGGTGGGTTGCGGATCCGAGGAGCCGGCCAAGACAGACGCGGCCCCGTTCGCCGCTGCGCAGGCGGTGATCGATCAGATCGCCTCCAAGCACCCGGACCTGCAGCGCCTCACGCTGCACGCCGTCCCCAAGGGGAAGGACACGTGCACGCAGATCGCGAGCACGATGGAAGCGCGCCGCGGCAAGCCCTCGGACCCCGAGGACCTCAAGGCCCTCGAGACGGGCGAGGAGGTCACGCTCGAGGAGGACGGTGCGCTCGACCTCACCGTGCCCATCCGCATGGTCGACGGCAAGCCGACCGCGGTAGCAGGCGTCACGGTCGCGATGGAAGAAGGCGCAGATCGCGACGCAGTGGTGATGAAGGCTCGCGCGATTGCGAAGGCACTCGAGGCCGCCATCCAGGCTGCCGACAAGCCGCTCTGGTAGACGGTACGGCATCCCGGTACGGAGGCGGGGAAGTTCGTCGCGAGTTCGGTGGTCAACCTGCGACGAGCTTTCTCGCGTCCGTACTCAGAGGGCCCGAACGACGAGGCAGGTGAGGTCGTCATCGAGCGGTGCCTCCCCGATGAATGCGCCCAAGTCGCCGATCACGCCGTTGATGATCGCGTCGGCATCGCCTGCGGCCGCATGGCGCACGTACGAGTCGCGCAGGCGATCCTCACCGAACATCTCGCCGGACGCGTCGCGCGCCTCGTAGATGCCGTCCGTGAAGAGCAGCACGACACTGCCGGGCTCCAGCACCCGCGGCTCGCTCAAGCGGTACGACGACTCGGCATCGATGCCAAGCACCATGCCTGTCCTCGGCAGCTCTTCGATCGTCGCGTCAGGATGCAGCAGGAGCGGCGGACAGTGCCCCGCACTGGCATACCGCAAGGTCCGTCTCTCGGGATCCAGCACGCCGATGAACATCGACATGAACTCGTTGTCCGCCATGCTGGCTTCGAGAACCACGTTGACGCTGCGAACGACCTCGTGGGGCTCGGGCTGAATGCGTAGCGCAGCGTGGACGAGCGCGTGCGCCATCGCCATGTGCATGGCCGGGCCGAGACCGTGGTTGCTCACGTCCCCCATCACCAGCGCAAACCGCTCGCCGAAGGGGATCACGTCGTAGTAGTCGCCACTCGTCTCATCGCACGGACGGAAGAGACCTGCGAGATCGAAGCCATCGGGCTGGGGTAGATCTACGGGGATCAGACGCTTCTGGAGATTCTGCGCGACCAGCAGCTCACCCTTGAGGCGATCCTGCTCCTCCTTCTCCGCGAGCAGGCGCGCGTTCTCGACGGCCATCCCAACGAGCCCCCCCAGCGCCTTGAACACAGCGAGGTCGGACTGCGAGAACTTCTTCGCGACGACCGTGCTGTCGACGTACAGCACGCCAAGACTCCGCCCCTTCACAGGCATCGGCACGGCCATGATGGACAGCAACTGCATTCCATGGACCGACCCGCCCAGAGCCACAAGCTCCTCATTCTCGACGTTGGTGATCGACGCCGGCTCGCCGGTGTCCCATACCCGACCCACGACGCTCTTGGAGTAGACCTCGTCGAGGGGCAGGTCCTCGCGCTCGTTGCTGCGCGCGACTGCCGTCACGAGCTCGCCGCCCTCGCCCTCCAGCAAGAGCAGGCCGCGCTTGGCGCCCGTGACTTGGATCGCGCGGTCGACGGCATTGCTCATCAGCTCGTTCAGACGTTGCGAGCCGTAGAGCGCCTCGACGCTGTCCAAGAGGATGCCGACGTTGCGGCGGTCCTTGTCGGGATCCCCGGTGAGGAAGTCCCAGTGGGGCGTCGTCACGAAGCCACCTCCGTGCGAACGAAGATACGAATCAAGACCGCATCCGACCACCGTGTGGATACGGAGTGCGGTGAATTCCTATCAGATTCGGCGTCGCATCGGAGGGATACGGGGATACGGAGATGGCCGAACGCCATTGCAGTTGGCCGAGGCAGCCGACTGCCTTCCGTTCTCTCCTCCAATCGCCCAGGCCATCAAAAGGCGCGGGGGGAAGCGGTAGCACGGCCCCTCCCAAGCGCGCCCGCGCCGGAGTACCGGGTGGTGGGGTGCAGGCCTACGTCTTCTCCGGCGACTCACCTCGAAGGTGCTTCCAGTACCGCGCCGGGGCATCGAGGATCCCCTTTGTGATCTGGTAGTGGCTGGTCTCTTCCACAGTGATGTCGGGCAGCGCAGCATCGTCGAAGTTGACGATCTGGGCACCGGGGATGGTCATGAGGATCGGCGAGTGGGTCGCAATGATGAACTGCGTTCTCCCGGCCTCGACGAGGTCGGCCATGCGAGCCAGCAGCGCGAGTTGCCTCTGCGGTGAAAGTGCCGCCTCCGGCTCGTCCATGAGGTACAGCCCCTCACCGAGTCGGTTCCCGAAGAGGGCGAGAAACGCTTCGCCGTGCGAGCGCGTGTGGAGGGACCTGCCCCCGTACCGCTGGTAGGGATCTTCCCAGAAGTCGGGGTCCTGCCTGCGCTGGTCGAGAAGTGAGGCGAACTCGACGAGAGTCTCGGCCCGGAAGAAGTAGCCGTCGCGGGGGCGCTCGGCCCACCAGGGGCGCAAGGCTGGAGCAAGAGCAGAGGTCTCCTGTAGGCCATGCCTGTCGGCGGTCTCGTTCTTCCCGCCTCCCGTCTCGGGGAAGCCGCTCAACGCAGCGATGGCCTCCAAGACGGTGGACTTCCCAGAGCCGGTCTCACCCACGAAGAAGCAGACACCGGACCCGAACTCCAAGTTCAAGTTCGACGCGAACGGTAGGTTGAAGGGGTGCAGTGTGGCGTCTTCGATGCGATCCGGCAGGACCCGCACACCGCTCAGGAAGGCGGCCTTGGGCGCGCTGGCCGTGTCGTTGTCGGGGACCACATGCGGATTGTAGCCGTGTGGCGCAAGTGCTCCTCCCACCACCTACGGGATACGGGGGATACGGAGATGGGATGAGAAGGCCGGCCCTCCTCCGCCGCGCAGTCATCGGTAGAACCGAGCTGCGTAGGTGACTAACGGGCGCGAGAGCCCTGCGAGCGGGGATACGGAGTGCGGTGATTTCCTATCAGATTCGGCGTC
>JAHEIK010000607.1 GCA_024639415.1 Planctomycetota bacterium | reverse complement strand
CCCCGGCCCGGCCTCGCTAGACTCCGTGGCGGCGGGGCGGACGGCCCCTCCGCACGGGGGCAACTCATGCAGTACCGGTACCTTGCGGCGATCCTCCTGATCCCCGTCCTGGCGCTCGTGGCCCGGGCGGACGAGCCGGCCGCGGTCGACGCGGACACGGCGCAGGCGCAGCTGAAGGAGGCCTACGCGATCGGCGACGACGCCGTCATCGTCGAGGCGATCGACATGGCGGCCGGGATCCCGGATCCGGGGGTCATCAAGTCCCTGGAGAAGGCCTTCAAGACGAAGAGCCCGGCCGTGGTCGAGGCCGCCATACGGGCGCTGGGCATGACGGAGCACGAGCAGGCCCTCGACGTGCTCCACAAGCTCTACCTCAGGGTCTACAAGAAGAAGCTCGAAGGCCACGAGGACCTGTTCGCGCTGCTCATCAAGGAGATCGGGCGGCACGGCGACGAGTCGTCGGTGGACATCCTGACGAAGTCGGTGTTCTCCAACCTCACCTACGACGTCGGCATCGCGCGCATCATGGGCCTCGGCAACATCCGCTCGACCAAGGCCATCGAAGGACTGATCAAGCTCACCCGGCAGTCAGGCGGTCGGGGTGCGGCCTCGGGCGTTGGCTCCGCGCTGCGCGGCGTGTTCCGCAACGCCCTGCGAGTCGCCATGGCGACCCTGACCGGAACCGACGAGGGCACGGTCCCGAACGACTGGGATCGCTGGTGGACCGAGAACAAGAAGTCGTTCGACATGCTCGACGACCGGCCGCAGGTCCCGGACGACGTGAGCACCTTCTGGTCCGGCTACTGGGGCATCCCCTACTACAAGGACGGAGACAAGCCCGCGCCGCCGACGATGCGCTCGCCCATCACGCGCGTCGAGGAGCCCACGAAGGACCAGGTCAAGGAAGCCGCCACCGGGATCAAGGAGGCCTTCAAGACCAAGGATCCGGACGTGGTCACCGTCGCCCTCGAAGAGTGGGGCGGGGTCCTCGACAAGAAGGTCGTCCACGAGGTCGCCGCCGGCATGCGCTCGCGCGACCGCGGCATCAAGATGATGGCCATCGAGGTCCTGGGCTGGATGAAGTACGGCCCGGCCCTGAAGCAGCTGCACCGCGAGTTCAAGCGCAGCAAGACGAAGTGGACCGACGACGAGGACATGTTCGCCGAGCTGCTGCAGGCCATCGGTCGGCACGGCGACAAGTCCTCCGTGAAGGTCCTCGCCGACAGCCCGTTCAAGGCGCTGACGCTCGCCACGGGCCGCGCCCGCATCCTCGGCCTCGCCAACATCCGCGACAAGTCGGCCGTCGAGGCGTTGATCAAGGGCACGCAGCTGGCGGGCAACAACCCGCCGCGTTCCTGGCGTCAGATGGGCGACAAGCGCTTCCTCAAGGAGTTCGAGATCGCCCTGACGATCCTCACCGGAGAGGAGTACCGCCGGGATCTCGACGCGTGGCGCACGTGGTGGCAGAAGAACAAGAAGACCTTCAAGGTGTCTCCGACCAGGCCGGAGATCACGGAAGAGATGCGAAAGACGTGGGACGAGTACTGGAACGAGCCCTACTATGACGTCTAGGAGTTGACATCCAGGAGCGGAGAGAGCGATGCTGAGCATGACCAACAAGAACGTGCTGTGGATCGCAGTCGCCGCCCTCGTGCTGGGTGGCTGCTGCTGTCCGACGACCTGCATTCCGGATCCGTGCGCCGTGTGGCGCCCCGCGGCCGGACCCACCACCACCACCGCGCTATCGGCTGGTCCGTCGACGGCGTCCGAGTCGATCAAGCCCTCGGGCTTCCTCGACAGCTATGCAGGCCTGCGCAAGTCCAAGGATCACGAGGGCTCCTGGTTCTGGATGAAGGAGGGGCTGGACCTGCGCGTCTACGACCACCTGCTCATCGATCCGGTCGAGGTGATCCTCGACGAGGAAGGGAAGAAGGTCGTCACCGAGGAGATGCGTGAGAAGGCCAGCGCGGCCTTCCGCGAGATCCTCTACGAGACGATCGAACCCTACTACGAGATCGTCGAAGAACCGGGCGAGCATGTCCTGCGCGTGCGCCTCGCGCTGACCGATCTCCAGCCCGAGCCGAAGATGGAGGAGGGGAAGCCCGCGATCCATCACGGCGGCGCCGAGCTGGAGGGCATGTTCACAGACGCACAGACGGGCGAGACCCTCATGCGCGTCGTGAGTCGCATCGAGGGCAGCACGCGAGGCAAGGAAGCGAAGCCCGAGTGGCAGGCCGTCGAAGGCGCCTTCCACGAGTGGGCGGAACGCATGCTGACCTTCTTCGACTCCTTCAAGGAGTAGCGCGACTCCGGGGCTTGCTCCCGGTATCCACATGAGAAAGGGGGCGGCGCCTCGCAGGCGCCGCCCCCGTTCTTCGTTTCGTGCGAGGCACGGGCAGCGCACACGAGGAGGCGCCACTCTCCCGTCGCGTCCACCTCCAAGGTGCCAGACACCGCCTGGAGTCGAACGGGACTGCGCGGACCTGCAATCCAAGATGTGCTTTCGCAAGTGCTTGGCAGCGTGATACTTGTGAGGTCGCGTTCGGCTGTGTCCCCCCTGACGTCCCCTTGTCAACTCTA
>JAHEIK010000606.1 GCA_024639415.1 Planctomycetota bacterium | reverse complement strand
TTGAGCCATCGCCTCTGGATTGGCGCCCTGCATCGCCTCGCGGATCTCCCCCTGCCGGCGTGCCAGGGAGAGCGCGTCCTGCGAGGTCTGTTCCAGGGCCTGCCGGAAGGCTTCCGCGCGCTCCTGCATCATGCGCTGCTGGGCCTCCATCATCTCGCGCGCCGCCTCGTCCATGGCCGAGGCGGCCTGTTGCCCCTGCTCCCCGGCCTGCTGCGCCTCGCCGGAGCGGGCGCTCTGGGCCGCCTCGCTCATCGACTGCGCCGCAGCCTGCGCCTCGGCCCGCGCCTGCTCGACCCCATCCGCCGCCTGCTCCTCGCCGAGCTCGCGAAGGCGCTCGGCCAGGGCCTCCATGCTCTCGTCCATGGCCTCGGCCTCGGCCTGAAGCGCCTCCTGCTGTTGCGCACGCTCCTCGGACGGCTCCTCCTGCATCGCCTCGGCCAACGCGCGCTCCTGCTCGGCGAGTTCTTCGGCCTCCTGGGTCGTGGAGCGGAAGTCCTGCTGGGCCGCTGCACGTTTCATGCGTTGGAGCGCTTCTTCCAGGCGCTCGCGGAACTCCTCCTCCTCGCTGGCCAGATCGTCGAGCGCCTCCTGGGCCTCCCGGCGGTCGAGGTCGCTCATGCGCTCGGCGAGCTCGTCGAGCCTCGCCTCCATTTCCGGGCCCGCCAACTCTTCGAGAAGGTCCTGGAGGTCGGCGAGGTCGCGCCGAAGCCCCTCGTCCTGGGCTCCGGCCTCCGAGAGCGTCTCGGACATCTGACCGAGCTCACGGCGCAGGGAATCGACCTGGGCTGCCCGCTCACGCTGCTCTTCGAGGGCCGCGTCCAGACCTTCCCGCTCCTCGAAGGCGACCGACTCGTCGCCGGGCCGGGTCGGCGTCTCGTCCCCACTCCGGTCCGGTGCCCGCGCTCGCTGTTCGAGCTCGCGGGTCTCCTCCGCCGAGCGCCGAGTCTCCTCGGCCAGCGCAGCGAGTTCCTCAGCCGCCTCGTCGAGTCGGTCCTGTGCCTCACGCTGGAGCGCCGACGCTTCGGGCATGCGCAGGACGTGCTCCGCAGAGCGGGCTTCCTGACCCGCCGGCGCGTTGTCGATCACGCGAACGAAATAGCGCACCTCGTCACCCGGGAGGAGCCCCCAGCTCGACAGATCCATCAGGGGCCGCGCCAACACGACCCGACTGTCGCCCAGATCCAGGCGCTGCGTAACCGCCTCCCGCGCCTCGCCGAGCGCCGTGACCCGCCAGGCCACCAACTCCATCCATGCCACCCCATAGTCGTCCGAGGCCTGGACGACGAGCGGCTGCCGGAGGTTGAGCGGGAGCAGCGTGTCGGGCGACGGGAAGGTGACCGCCACGGCCGGCGCCCCATCCGGGATCAACGCGAGCTCGAGCGGCCCCGGACGGAGTTCAGCCGCCTCTCCGTTCGTGTCCGTAAAGCGCCAGGACCACACCCCGCCCCGACGCGGGGCCCAGCCGCCGTTGAAGCCCGCTCCGTCCAGCGTGAACTCGACCGACTCTCCGGACCGGGGGCTCTCGATCCCCAGGGAGTCCATGGACACGGGAGTGAGCGACGCGGATCCAAGCGGTCGGCTCCCGTGGCCCTCCACGAGAATGCGCGTGCCCACCGGGATCCGCAGCGCGGGCACGTCCCCCCGATACTCCTCCTCCAGCCGTCCCGTGTGCGGGGGGAACAGCAGCCGCACCTGGACGTCGCTCACGAAGAGCGGGTCCCGGGGCGTGACCGTGAAGTCCTCGGTGCGGGCCCCGTCCGGGGCCTCGACCCGGTAGACCAGGTCCGCCGTCACGGCGTCGAAGCGGTAGTCCGCTACACCGTCCACGACCGGCAGTATGCGGGTGCGGGCCACGTCTCCGGCCGACTGCCACCGCAGCGTGACACTGTCCCGCGCCGCGGCACCGACCCGGATTTCGAGCGGGGCGCCTCGCACCAGTTCGACGTCACCGGGGGACACCTCGAGAGGCGGCAGCGAGGGGCCGCGCCAGGTCGAGACGGGCGAGAGCAGCGCGCCCCAGCCGGTCCGCGCGCGTTCGGGCGACAGGACGGCCAGCGCCGCGACCAGGGGAACGAGGACGAACGCGGCCCCGGCGACGCGGCGGAACAGGACCTCCAGATCCCGCCCCGGTGCTCCGGCCAGGGTCTCGACCGGTGCGTCGAGGCGCGCCGCCAGGCGCCCTACCCCAACTCCCGCGAGGGAGGCGGACACCCCGGACGGCAGTCCCTGGCCGAGTTCCAGGCCACCGCGAACCAGCCCGTCGGGAAGTCCGGCCGCACGCTCCATCCCCCGCGCGACCGCCGCGGAGTCGAGGATGCGGGTGCGGATCCGCCGAAAGGCCCAGAAGCCCACGACGAACGCGCCGACCAAGAGGAGGTCCGTCACCAGCGGCCAGGCGTAGGCGCCGCCCTCCGGCCGGGCACCCAACCACGCCAACAGCAGGCCCCAGGCGAGCACCACGACGGCTCCGGCTCCCGCGACCCGCCGCAGCCGGCCGTCCAGGAGCCGCCGGACTTCGGCGTGGACGGCCTCGACCGAAAGGGCTCGCGGCGTCACCGGCCCCCACCCCCGCCAAGGACGTACAAG
>JAHEIK010000605.1 GCA_024639415.1 Planctomycetota bacterium | reverse complement strand
CGTGTTCGTGCCGTTCTCAAGATCCGCAGCGAAGGCGCTGAGCGTGAAGACGGCCCGCAGACGATGACGGGGATCTTCCGCCACGAGCATGTGTGCAATCGGCTTGAAGGCACCCTTGCCCATCTTCTGCAGCGCGAGCATCGCGGCGTTCCGGAAGTCTCGTGCGTTGCTCCCCGCCTTGTCCTCCACGTCGTCCTCGAGGAGCGGAGCCAGCTTCTCCGCCTGGCTCGCGGCAGCCGGGCCGATCGTGCCCATGGCGCGGATCGCGGCGAGGCGCACCGTGCGGCCGCGCTTGTCGAGGAACTCCGCGAGCCTGTTGAGCGGCGGCGGCTCGAACTGGGCCAGGGCCTCGATGGCCGCGGCCTGCTGCTTGGGCAGAGTGCTGCCCAACTGCTTCATCCAGGCGGCCTGCGTCTTGCCGTCGACGCGCGGCGCGGGCGGTCCGTCGTCTCCGCAGCCAGCCAGGCTCCCAGACGTCGTGAGGAGCAGGACGGCGACGAGGGCGCGGCGTGCGAGCATCGAGGCATGGTAGCCCGCGCGCCCAAGGGCACGGCGCACCACAATCTCGCCGGATACGGAGGACGCATGAGCACGCAGCAAGGTGAGCGGGGAGCACGGCCGCTGGACGGGATCCGCGTGCTGGAGTTGGGCCAACTGATGGCCGGCCCGATGGCGGGGACCTTCCTCGGGTACTTCGGCGCGGAGGTCATCAAGGTCGAGCCGCCCGCCGGCGGGGATCCCGTGCGGGGCTGGCGGGTCCTCGATGAGGGCACCTCGCTTTGGTGGCGCAGCCTCGGCCGCAACAAGCGCTCGATCACCATCGACCTGCACCGTGCCGAGGGCCGCTCTCTCGTGCACCGTCTCGCAGCGGGCTGCGACGTAGTCATCGAGAACTTCCGGCCGGGACGGATGGAGGCCTGGGGACTGGGCCCCGAGGATCTCGCCGCCGAGAACCCCGCGCTCGTCTACACACGCGTCTCCGGCTACGGGCAGGACGGACCGCTGGCAGGGCAGCGCGGCTTCGCCTCCGTCTGCGAGGCCTACGCGGGCCTGCGCTACGTCACCGGTCACCCGGGTGAGACCCCCGTCCGCTCCAACCTGAGCCTGGGCGACAGCTTGGCCGCGTTCCAGGCAGTCATCGGTACGGTCCTGGCCCTCCTGGGGCGCGAGCGGAACGTCGCCGGCGGGAGTGGGCAGGTCGTGGACGTGTCCATCATGGAGTCCGTGCTGGGTGTCATGGAAGCGGCTGTCTCGGAGTACGACCGCTGCGGGGTCATCCGCGAGCCCTCGGGCACGACGATCACCGGCGTCGTGCCCACGGATGCGTATCCGTGCGCCGACGGGCGGAAGGTTGTCATCGGTGCTAACGGCGACTCCATCTTCCAGCGCCTGATGGTGGCTGCTGGGCGTCCCGAGATGGCTCACGACGAGCGCTACGGAAGCAACGAGCGCCGCATCACGCACCAGGCGCCGATCGACGAGGCGATCGGCGGCTGGACCCGCAGCCTGCCGAGCGCGGAGGTCGTCCGGCAGTTGAACGAGGCCGGCGTGCCGGCTGCCCAGATCCAGAATGCTCGCGACCTGCTCCACAGCGAGCAGGTGCGGGCGCGCGGGCACCTCGAGGAGGTCGAGGTGGGGGGGCGGCCCCTGCAGTTGCCCGCCATCGGCCCGCGGCTGGGCAGTACGCCGGGGCGCACGGAGTGGCCGGGAGGTCCGCTGGGTGCCGACACGGACGCTGTCTTGGGCGATTTGCTGGGGCTCTCCGCGCATGAGATCGAAGATCTCAGGTCGCGTGAGGTGATTTGAAGCCTCCGGACTGCGCGAAGAACCCCCAGGCTGCGCATCCATGCGCAGTAGTGCGCGGAAATATCCCCAGGTGTAGCGAGAGCCAACACCCGGAGCGTTGCCCTAGCCGAGCTTCTGAATGACCGCGACGATCATCGCGCCCACGAAGAAGAAGCCCACCGCGAGGGCACAGGAGCCCAGGATGTAGGCCACGGTCCGCTTGCGGCGGCTCGGCGGCTTGGCCGTGAGCAGCTGCTCGAGGGTGCCCTCACGGACGGCGCGCTCGTACTCGGCGGGCCGCTCGTGCTTGAACTCCTCTTCGCTGATCACGCCCGTCAGGAACATCGTGTCCATCGGGAACTTGTCGGGGCGCAGGTTCGCGTGGAACACGTGGACCGTGAAGATGAAGGCGATGTCCAGCAGCGCCTCGATGCCGTGGATTACCACGGCGGCGTTCAGGAACCAGCCCGGCAGGATCTTCGTCGCCTCCACGGGGAACCACAGGATCAGGCCCGTCATGCCGATGACGAACAGGCCCCAGGTGGCTGCCCAGAAGTCGAACTTCTCCCAGTAGGTCCAGCGGTCGTACTTGGGTCGCGGCGCCAGGAACAGGAACCACCTGATGTTGCCCCAGAGGTCCGCGAGGTCCTTCTTGCGCGGCAGCATCGTGTTGCCGCCGGAGAACATGCCTTCCTCACGCTTCTTGAAGACGCGATGGAGGAAGTGGACGATGTACACCGCGAACAGCAGTCCGAGCGATACGGCGCCCGCGCGGTGGACGAAGCCGGCGATCGAGGCACC
>JAHEIK010000604.1 GCA_024639415.1 Planctomycetota bacterium | reverse complement strand
GCGCGCAGCTTCGTGTCGTCGTAGGAGATGCCGCTGTTGAGGATGTCCCAGTCGATGCAGTGATCGCAGGCGTAGTTGCACGCCGTGGTCAGATCGAGGTTGATCGAGAGCGGAGCCCAGGCGGGCATGGCCGGCTCGGCGGTTCCGGCGGCTCGTGCAGCCCGCAGCGCCTTCTGCCACGTGACGTAGTCCACGACGCGCTCGTGAAACGGAGCCTGACGCAGCTTGCGTACGAAGTCGTGCACCGGCGCCATCGTGAGGCGTTCGGCGGCGTCCTGGGGCTGCGGGGCGTCGGCACTCACGGGGTGGGGCTGTCCTCTGCAGGCATGGCGGCCATCAGGGTGACCAAGTGGCGCATGCCGGGCACGGCGGCGGGGTCGATCCACGGGTCGCCGTCCGTGGCGGCCGCTTCGAGGAAGGAGCGTACGAGCAGGGGCATGGGATCGGGCAGCGGAATCCGGCGTCCGTCGCCTTCGAGCTCGAGCGTGTACTCGGGCCAGTGGATCACGCGCGAGGCGATGCAGTCGTCGAAGCCGTAGGCCACCTCGCGCGGGGGCTCGGGCTGGACCACGAGGTGCACGGTGCAGTCGAGGCGGCGCCCGGCACCCAAGTAGACGAACTGGATGCGGCCTTCGAGGCCGTCCGGCTCGATCGAGACATCCGGGTCGAGCACCTCCGCGTCGATGTCCGGGCAGAGACTCGAGAGGATGCTGAGCGGGTGCGAGAGGCTCGCCAGGAACATGCGCGGACCCGCTACGCTCGGGGACATGCGCATGTAGAAGCTCGTGGCCTTCGCCGCGACATCCGGGAAGAGGGCCTCGTAGCTGGGGAGCGTGAACGGCCACTGGGCGTTGACGCGCAGGTGCAGCCCGCGCTCGCTGAAGGCCCGGGCGATGGAGGCCGCGCGCTTCCCAGGGTCCTGTCCACCCCACAGCAGGGGCTTCTCGCAGAGGACGTGCAGTCTCTGGCGCAGTGCGTAGCCAAGCCACAGTTCGTGCGTCACGGCCGGCGATGCGATGACGATCGCGTCGACGGTTGTTCCGCGCAACTGCGCGGGCTCCCAGATCGCGCGGGCGACATGGCCTGTGCTCGCCGCGAGCGTGGCCACGGCCTCGTGCGCAGTTCTCTCGCTTGTCCCGAGGAGCGCCGCGACGTCCGCGCCGGCCTCGACGCAGAAGCGCGCGAGGTGCTCTCCCACACCTCCGTGGGCTTGACGGGCTCCGATGACGGCGACACGCATGCTGCTCACAAGGTACAAAGGCGCAGGCATGGAGCAGCGCATCAAGGTCGTTCAGGGCGACATCACCACGCTGGACGTGGACGCGATCGTCAATGCCGCGAACGAAGCACTCCTGCCGGGCGGCGGCGTATGCGGCGCGATCCACCGTGCTGCCGGAGCGCGGCTGGCCGCCGCCTGCCGCTTGGAGGCGCCCTGCCCCACGGGGGAGGCGCGCATCACGGAGGGCTATGGGCTGCGCCAGGGTCACGTGATCCATGCTGTGGGACCGGTCTGGGACGGGGGCGCTGCGGGCGAGCCGGCTCTCCTTGCGGCCTGCTACCGCTCAGCGCTGGATCTGGCCGCGCGCTACGGCGTCGAGTCGATCGCCTTCCCGTGCATCAGCACGGGCATCTACGGCTACCCGCCTGGTCCCGCTGCGGCGGTGGCCGTCGGCGTGGCCAGGGCGTGGATCGCGGAGCACGCTCGCCCGCGGCAGGTGCTCTTCTGTACCTTCAGCGCCGAGGATCGGCGCGTGATGGAGCGCGCCCTGGACGAGCCGGCGTAGGAGGAGACAGGGATGGGTGCGGAGATCGTGGCGGCTGTGTACCGTGCCAAGCCGGGCAAAGAAGACGAGCTGGCGGCGCTGCTCGAGAAGCACGTGCCCGTGCTGCGCGCCCAGGGCTTGGCGACGGACCGGGCTCCGATCGTGATGCGTTCGCCGAAAGACGGTACCTTCATCGAGATCTTCGAGTGGGACACGGCGGGCTCCGCGCAAGCGGCGCACGAGAACCCGGCTGTCGCCGAGATCTGGAACGCGATGGGGGAGATCGCCGACTTCCTCACCCTGTCCGACCTGCCGGAGGCGCAGCTGCGCTTCGCGCACTTCCTTCCGGTGTAGGGGTCATGGGAGGCGCGCCGCAGGCGCGACGAGTCTTGACCCGACCCGTGCGTTGTTGGGTGCGCCTTCGCAAGCTCGGACGGGACGGGCCAAGACTCGGGCTCCGCTGTGCGGAGCCCTCCCAAGGCCCCTACAGCTTCGTGTGCCGGCCTGCTGCTTGACGTATGGGGGAGCGCGCGTAGGGGTCCAGGGAGGAGCCCTGAGGCTGGTGAAGGGTGACGAGTCTTGACCCGACCCGTGCGTTGTTGGGTGCGCCTTCGCAAGCTCGAACGGGACGGGCCAAGACTCGGCCTCCGCTGCGCGGAGGCCTCCCAAGGCCCCTACAGCCATAACCCGAGCGAACGCCACAGGTAGGACGTGAGGGCGCGAAGAGTGGGAAGTGGAGGCGGGGAGCTTGAGAGGTCTGGAGGGGTAAGCAAATGCCCTCCAGCGGAGCGGTGGCGCGTCTCGAAGCACTGTTGCTCTCTGGGCGCGGG
>JAHEIK010000153.1 GCA_024639415.1 Planctomycetota bacterium | reverse complement strand
CGTCCGTGAACGCGAAGCGCACCTCCGCAGCGGGATCCATGATCTTCAAGGAGTCCTGCAGGAAGACGGGGTTGAAGCCCACGCGTGAGGGCGGCCCGTCGTACCGCACGGGCACCTCGATCTTTGCCTGCCCTACCTCCATGGCCCGGCTCTTGATCGTGACGGTCTCCGGATCGATGAGCAACTCCACCGAGAGGGCGTCCCGTGTGGTCAGCAGGGAGGCCCGCCGCAGGCCGGCGGCGAGATCCGCGACAGTCACCTGAAACTCGTGCTTGGGGGCCTTCGGGATCACATCCTCGTACGCAGGGAAGGTCCCATCGATCAGACGGGACACGACCAACGCGCCACCGGCGCGGAACAACACCTGCCGGTCCTCGACCGCGATGGACACTTCAGCGCCGTCGCCGTCGTCTCCGCGCGACCCGAGCACACGCTCGAGGAGGCCGAGGCCCTTCGGCCCAACGATGACCTTGATGTCGCGCTTCGCAGCCTTGTCCAGCTCGCCCGTAGCGCGGGCCAGGCGACGACCATCGGTTGCCACCAACTCGACGCTCTTGCCGCTGATGTTCATCAGCACGCCATGGAGTGCAAAGCGCCCCGCCTCCGTCGCAGCGGCGAAACGCGTACGTCGAATCAAGTTCCGTAGCAGCACGGCAGGGACCGAAGCCGAGGGTGCATCCGGAAAGAACGGCAGGCGAGCGAACTCTTCGATGCTCTCACCGCGAACGGTGAAATGGCTGCGTCCCGTGTCGACCGCCAAGCTGCCTTCGGCTTCCCGCAGCGTGGTCTCTTCTTCATCGACCTCGCGCACGATGGCGAGCAGGCGCCCGGCCGGCACGACCAGCGACCCCTCTTCGACCACCGAAGCTTCACCGAGGTGGTAGCGGATACCGACGTCGAGATCGGTGGCTTCCAGACTGACACCTGTCGTGGCGTCGGCACGCAAGGCGACGCACTCCAGGATGGGCTTCGGACTCTTCGATGCTGCTACGGCAGCTCCGTGTCCGATGCCTTCCATCAACATCTGGGTGGGCAGTGTGACCTTCATGGAGATCGCCTCTCCGGGATTGGGAGCTGGCTCTGCAGATCAACTCGTGGGTACGGATCCCGAGGTCTCTCTGAGAGTTCTAGAAGAATTGAATTAAGTGTTTTGTCGTTATCGTCTGGGAGCCTGTCGCATTCCTTGTTCCGGCAGAGCCCGAAGATGTGGAACACGCTGGAATACAAGCACTTAGGTCGATGTCGGGGACGTTGAAAGTGCTCTGGATTCCATCCCATATTGTACGGATCCCGCTGTCGGGAATGCAGCGTTTTCAACCCTCGTAGCGGGCCCCTGGGAACGCGCTTGCCCGGGGCCGGTCGACGGGCCGGAAGTACGTCCACGAGGCTCCACCCCGAGTGCCCCGGTTCCCCACGCGAATACGACAGCGACCTGCGAGACGAGGCAACCCCAGCATTGTGGATGAAGCTGGGGATAAGCCTGTAAACGTCTATCAACGCGGCACTTGTGTCCCTCGTGTCGGTGTGGAATGGCTGGGGGGCGGAGGATCTGTGGAGTCAGGCATCCTCGCGCAAGTTGCCGCCGAGGCGGTCGGCCATCCGCTCGAGCGTGGCAGCGAAGGCGGGATCGGTGCCGTAGCGGTTCTCGATCTGCCGGACGGCATAGAGCACGGTCGAGTGATCGCGCCCCCCGAAATGGTCGCCGATCTCCTGCAGGCTCAGTTTCGTGAGCTTGCGAGCGAGGAACATGATGACCTGGCGCGGCTCCGAGATGCTCCGACCGCGGCGCTTGGAGCGGAGTTCGGAGACCTTCACCTGGTAACGCTCACAGACCAGCTGCGTGATCTTGTCGAGCGTGACGCCCATCCCCGTGGGCTGCAGGCTCTGCTTGAGGGCCTCGCTGGCGATCTTCAGGCTGATGGGGGCCCCCAGGACGTCGGCATAGGCCTTCGTGCTGAGCAGCGCACCCTCGAGCTCACGGATGTTGTTGCGGAAGTTGCTCGCGATGAACTCGACGACGTCGTTGGGGACCTCGATGTGCATCAGCTCCGCCTTGCGGCGGACGATGGCCATCCGCGTCTCCATCTCAGGCTGCTCGAGCTGCGAGACCAGGCCCCAGGTGAAGCGTGAGACGAGGCGATCTTCCAGCGTCGGGATCTCGTTCGGCGCGGCGTCCGACGAGAGAACGATCTGGCGGTTCGACTGGTAGAGGCCGTTGAAGGTGTGGAAGAACTCCTCCTGCGTCCGCTCCTTGCCCTTGAGGAAGTGGATGTCGTCGATGACGAGGAGGTGCACGTTGCGGAACCGCGCCCGGAAGCTGTCCACGTCGTTGCGCTGCAGGCTACGGACGAACTCGTTGGTGAACTCCTCGCAGGAGAGGAAGCAGACCCGGTCGTCCGGGAAGCGGCGCAGGAACTCGTGGCAGACGGCGTGCAGCAGGTGCGTCTTGCCGAGGCCGACCGAGCCGTGGATGAAGAGCGGGTTGTAGGCGCGGCCGGGGTTCTGGGCGACGGCACGGGCGCTGGCATGGGCCACGCTGTTGGACGGGCCGATGATGAAGTTGTCGAACGTGTAGAGCTCGTTGAGACGGAGCGGGAGGTCCTCGGTACCGGAGCCCGAGAAGGGGGCCGGATAGAGGTCGCGCGTGGCCGGGGGCGGCTCGACAGGCCTGTGGGACGGGGCGGGGGCGACGGCCTCCACCTCGTCCACAGCGTCGTCGGGGTCCGGCTCCGCCGGCGCCATGCCGTCGACGATCTCGAAGCTGACGCTCGTGGGTGCCCGCGCGACCTGCTCGGCGGCCTCGCGGACCATCTCGCTGAACTTGCTCTGGAACCACACCTGGTAGAAGCGATTCGGGAGGCCCACGACGAGGCTGTTCTCGCCCCAGCGGACCAACGAGGCTCGCTCGAACCACGTCTGGTACTGGCGCTTGGTAAGGCGCCCGCGCACCTGAGCCATGACCTGGTCGAATCGTTCTTGCACGTCGTTCTCGATCGCAACGCTGTCGCTCATGAGCGCTACGTCCTTCCCTCTGCCCGGCGGTTCGCAGACGGCGAGCGCCGGATGCGAACCTTGATGCGCGTTCTAACGGTCGAGAGCGGCCCTCTCCGACTCCCGATCTCCTGCCCCCCGCGATCTCATCGGCGTGCTCTCGCCGAACGACCCCGCTCGAGAACAGCCACTGGGGACTGTCTTCGAACAACCTCCGGGGTACGTCGGCCGACGAGAACGCGCTGCGATTGCTTCGCGAGTCGATGAAGGTACGACTCGCAAACCAAAGCGTCAACGCCAGTTTGCGTGCGCGCAATGCAAGAGGGGTGAACGCACTGTCTCATGCTCACGTCAGGTAGTCGACCTGTGGAGCGCACCTGCGATGTGGTGCTGTCATCGTTTCGCCAGCTGCCGAAGACGTGAAACGATGTGGCACAAAGTTGACGCCGCACGCTCCATGTGATCGCGCTCGTTGCCTTCGCCAACGCTGATACGGATCGTAGTCGCCGCACGCTGCTTCGTGAATCCCATGGCCAGCAAACCCGGACTCGGCTCGCTACTGCCAAGTGCGCACGTGCTACCGGTAGATACAGCGAAGCCCTCGAGGTCCATGTTGATCATGACAGCCTCGCCCTCGGCTTGCTTCAACTCGAGCGTGACGAGGCCGGGCAGCGCGTGCTCCGTGGCTCCGATGCGTCGGCAGCCGTCCAGCTCGTCCAATCCACCCAAGAAGGCGTCGACGAGTTCCGCGTAGCGCGCCGAGCGCGCCGTGCGCTGGCTGCAAGCCTCTTCGAGAGCAGCCGCGAATCCGGCGCAGGCCGCGACGTTCTCGGTCCCAGGCCGCAGGCGCTCCTCCTGCATGCCGCCCTGGAGGAGCGGCTCCAAGCGTGTCCCGCGACGGACGATCAGGGCGCCGGAACCGGCCGGCCCGCCGGTCTTGGGGCCCGAGAGCAGCAGCATGTCGATAGGCACGGCACCGAGATCGATCGCCATGCGGCCTGGTGCGAGCGCCGCGTCGCACACGAATGGGATGCGTCGCTCCCGCAGCGCCGGCGCAACATCTGCGACGGGCATGACGTTACCCGTTTCGTGGTTGGCGAGCATCAAGGCGGCCACGGCAGCGTCGTCACCGGCGGCCGCGAGGAAATCGCCTGCATCTACGCGTCCCTGCGCGTCGACGGGGACCACCACCACCTCGAAGCCGTGTGTCCCGAGCAGTGCTGCGGTATCGAGCACCGCCGGGTACTCGACGGCGGAGACCACGATGCGCGTGCGTCCCGCGCGAGCCATCGAGCGCGCCGCGCCGTGGAGCGCGATCGTTGCTGCTTCGGTTGCGCCCGACGTGAAGATCACCTCCCGCGCCCGGCAGCCGAGCGTGCCGGCGACCGAGCTCCGTGCGTCTTCGAGGGCGTCCTTGGCGGCCCTGCCCTCCAGGTGTGGTGAGCTCGGGTTGGCGTACAGCGGGTCGAGCAGCGGCAGCATGGCGTCGCGCGCCGCCGGAGACAGCGGCGCCATCGCGGCGTGATCGAGGTAGGTGCGGTTCCAAGCCACCGGCCCATCGTATGCGCCGGGCGCGGCTATCCCCAATCGCACAGACCGTCAGGCGCCGCGATTGCCTGGGCCCTGCTCGGGTATGTGCACCCACTCTGCGCAGGGATTCCACGAGCCTCCGCCCGGGGCGGCGACACGCTCGCTGGTTCATGGCACGCTCTGCCGGTGCCCGCAGACCTCCTCGTCGTCGACAACTACGATTCCTTCACCCACAACGCCGTCGATCTGCTGACGCAGCTCGGGGCGCGGGTCGAGGTCGTGCGCAACGACGAGACCTCGGTCGAGGCGCTGACGGACCACGGCTGGCGGGGCATCGTTCTCTCGCCAGGTCCCGGTCGACCGCGCGACGCCGGCATCTGCGTGGACCTGGTCCGGCGGCTCGGGGCGCACGTCCCGATCCTGGGCATCTGCCTGGGCCACCAGGCGATCGCTCGAGCCTACGGAGGGCGGATCGTCCGTGCCGTGCGGCCCCTCCATGGCACCGCGACCGAGATCAGGCGGGGCCGGATCGGACTCGTGCGGGCCCTGCCGGCGCGCTTCGAGGCCGCGCGGTACCACTCCCTCGTCGTCGACCCGCGCCGCCCGGGGCAGGGCCTGCGGGTCACCTGCCGCTCGGCCGAGGGCGAGATCATGGGCCTGGCCCACGAGCGCCACCCCGTCGAGGGCGTCCAGTTCCACCCGGAGAGCTACCTCTCCCCCAGCGGTCCGGTGCTGCTGGCGGCCTTCCTGCGCCGTGCGGGTCTGCGCCCGCGTTCCGTCGCCCGCGTGGTGCGGTAGGATCCGCTTCCAATGACGAATCAAGCGCCGTTCTTCGACCGCCTCGAGGCGGCTCGGAGCGAGAAGCAATCGATCCTCTGCGTGGGCATCGACCCGCGCCTCGAGCGCATGCCGGCCGAGATCACCGACGGCCGCGAGGGCGACGTCGAGGCGATCCTGACGCGCTTCGGCGTCGAGCTGCTTGAGATCACCGCGCCCTACGCGGCCTGCTTCAAGCCGCAGATCGCCTTCTTCGAGGCGCACGGCATGGCAGGCCTGCGCGCCTTTGCTGCGATCGTGCAGGAGGCGCGCCGCCGCGACCTGCTCGTCATCGGCGACGTCAAGCGCGGCGACATCGGATCCACGGCCAGCGCCTACGCCCAGGCCTTCCTGGCGCCGGGCGCGGACCTGGAAGTGGACGCGATCACGATCAACCCGTACCTCGGAGGCGACGCCCTGGATCCGTTCGTGAGCCAGGCGGCCGGCGCGGGCAAGGGCCTCTACGTCCTGGTGCGTACCAGCAACCCCGGCGGAGCCGATCTGCAGGAGCTGACGGTCGGGGGTGAGGACACCCGTGTGTTCCAGGCCGTCGCGGCCATGGTCCGCTCGCTCGGGGATCCGCACCGCAGCGCGACAACAGGCCTCAGCTGTGTCGGCGCGGTGGTTGGTGCCACGACGCCCGCCGCGCTCGACGCGCTCCGTCACGAGATGCCGGACACGCCGTTCCTCGTGCCGGGCTACGGCGCCCAGGGCGGGACGGCCGCCGATGTCGTACCGGCCTTCCGGGCCGATGGCAGCGGCGCCGTGGTGAACGCTTCACGCAGCATCAACTATCCGGCGGCCGCCGCAGGCGAGTGGCGCGCGGCCGTTGAGCGAGCGGCACAGGCTGCTCGGGAGGACCTCCATGGCGCCGGCATCACTGCTTGAGGATCCCTGGTTCGTTCGAGCCTTCGATCGCTTCTGGCTACGGCTCTACGCTCACCGTGACGACGCGGAGGCACTGGCAGACGCGCCGAGCATTCTGAAGTTGCTCGGCGTCCGCGTTGGCGGTCGTGTCCTGGATGTGGCCTGTGGCGGTGGCCGCTACGCTCGCGCTCTGGCCAACCACGGCGTGCGCGTAACCGGCGTGGATCTGTCGCCCGAGCTCATCGACGTGGCGCGTGAGCGGAGCCCCGGTTTGCCCGGTAAGCCCGACTACCTGCGCTGCGACAGCCGCAGGCTACCTTTCGCCCGGCAGTTCGACGGGGCGGTCTCGATGTTCACCTCGTTCGGCTACTTCGACCGGCGTGAGGACGACGTGGCCCTGTTCCAGGGCGTCCGGCGCGCGCTGAAGCCCGGTGCGCGCCTGGTGCTCGACTTCCTCAACGAGGCCAGCGTTCGCGCGGGCCTGGTACCCGAAGAGACGATCGACGATGGCTCCCTCCGCATCCACGTGGAGCGGCGCATCGCTGATGGTCCGCACGGGCCGTGCGTGTTCAAGCGACTCGAGGCCGTGGACGTGGGCAGCGGGCACGTCGCGGCGAAGTTCGAAGAGCGCGTGCGGCTCTACACGGCGGACGAGGTCGACGCGCTGCTCGCCGAGGCGGGCCTGACGCCGGTCGGCGAGCGTCTCGGCAGTGTGCAGGGCGCGCCGTTTGACGAGCAGGCGTCGCGCCTCGTGCGCGTGGCGGAGAGGTAGTGAGCGGAGGCCCGCCTTCCGTTCGCCACCAGTCCCTACCGCTCGGCGAAGGGCCGCCCATGAGTGCGTTCGCTCGCGCGCTCCGCACAGGGGAAGGCGAGGCCTTGCGCTTTCTCCCGGCCCCGCCGCAGGACGAGGCCGCCTGGGCCGAGCGCCTCGCCAAGACGGCGCAGTCCGCGCCGGCGGTGCCGGCCGCGTTGGTCGAGCGGCTGGTGGCGCGCCAACAGGTACTGTGCGCCGGGGAGTGTGCGGTGGCGAATGCGCGCGCCCTCGGGGAGGGTGCGCTGGCCGTCGTGACCGGTCAGCAGCCCGGCCTGCTCGGCGGCCCCCTCCTCACCTTCCACAAGGCCGCAGGCGCCATCGCGCTTGCGCGCAAGCTCGACGGACTCGGAGGGCGGCGCGTCGTACCGATCTTCTGGCTTGCGTCGGAGGATCACGACCTCGACGAGGCGAATCGTGCAGTGCTGGGCGATCGCCGGGGGCAGGCTCGCCGACTGAGGCTGCCCATCGAGCCCGACGGTCGCAGCCTGATGGACCTGCCCCTCGATCCCGCCCTCGTCGCGGAGCTGGCCGCCGAGGTGCGCGGCATGCTGCCCGACACCGAGCGCGGTCGCGCCGCAGCCGACGCCGCCGTACCGGCGGCGGGCGGGGACTTCGCGACCTGGTGCCTGCGCGCCCTGCTGCAGGTGTTCGGAGACAGCGGCCTCGTGGTCGTCGAGCCGCCGGTGCTCGCCCCCGAGGTCGGCGCGACCTATGCGTGGCTGCTCGATCATGCGGAGCCGATCCAAGCCGCCATCGCCGCCTCCGGCAGTGAGCTGGCCGCCGCCGGCCTGCCCGCGCCGCTGGCTCCCGCCGCCGGCTCCACGGCGCTGTTCTTCCGCGCGGACGAGGGCGGTCCGCGGCTACGTGTCGGACTCCACGGTGAGGACGGTGTGACGCTTCGCGGTCAGCCGGCCGCGATGGACCGGGCCGCGCTGCGCGCCCGGCTGCTCGCCGAACCCATGCGCGGCAGCGGGAACGTCGCGGGCCGGGTCTTCGTCCAGAACTTCCATCTGCCTGTGCTCGCCTACATCGCCGGTCCCACCGAGATCGCCTACCAGGCACAGCTGCGTGCGGCGCACGAGGCCGTTGGTCGCTTCTTCCCGCTCGCACTGCCGCGTCCCGAAGGCACGTGGGTCGACGCCAAGACCGCGGCCATCCTCGCGGCCTTCGGCACGCAGCCGGCCGACGTGCTGGCGGGTGCGGTGGACGCGCCCGGAGGCGAGGACGAGGAGCTCGAGACCGGACTCCGCACGATCGCCGATCGTCTGGCGGCACTCGAGCAGGCCGCCGCGGGGCTGCTCGCGCGCGGCGGGCGCGGTCCGGACGCGCTCCAGCGTGCGCTCGAGCGGACGCGGGC
>JAHEIK010000152.1 GCA_024639415.1 Planctomycetota bacterium | reverse complement strand
GGCAAGGAGGGTTCCGAGCGTCCCCTTGTGGAACTCGGAGGCGAACAGCAGCGTGGCGCCGAGCACGACCAGCGCGTGCAGGTGGTAGCCGTCGAGGAAGGTGACGAGCCCCGTGCGCTGAACCAGGAAGGCGTAGAAGAGCAGGCCGGCGAGCAAGGCGACGTGCAGGAGATGTGGCCGGCCCGCGCGCACCGCACCCCACGCCGCGGCGACACCGGGTAGCAGCAAGCCGACCGTCGCCAGGCCGATCTCCAGCGGCGAGGCACGGACACCGAAGTTGATCGCCAGATCGCACACGACGAAGGCAAGCGTGAGGCCGGCCGACACGACGGCCACGGGATAGACCTCGCGGCCCGCGCGCACCCGCCAGGCGGCGCTTCCGGGGCGCACCAGCCAGCGCGCGACGAAGGCCAAGGCGGGCGCCACCAGCGCGGCGACCGCGGCGAAGGCGAGCAGGATCCCATCGTGGACGGTGCCCGGCATCGGCCGCCACCAGGCCGCAAACGCCAGCGCCGTGACCAGGACGCCCGAGGCCGAGAGCGCCGCGAGGTACGGACCGCGATCGCGCAGCAGCAGCACGACGAAGGTACACGTCGCGGCCAGCACGGTCAGCGGCGTGCTCAGGTCGCGCAGCTCTGCGACGGTGAGGGCGACGCCGGCCGCGGCCAGCACGCTGGGCCACGGGATGCGCGCGCCGAGGCGTCCCGTGCCGTCGTCCAGGCGCGGCCGCTCGGCCGGGCGCATGGCCCACGCGAGCAGGATCGCGAGGAGGGCCAGTTCGACGTCCGGCCGCCAGAAGCGCACGTCCCCGCCGTGGATGAGCATGTTCAGCGGCGCGAGCGCGAAGGTCACGATGCCGACGATGAACAGCGCGAGCGTCTGACGCCCCAGCGCCGGGAAGGGCAGCGTGACGCTGCGCGCCAGGGCGGCCAGACCGAGCGCACCCTCGGCGATGCGCAGCCCGCCCACCGTCAGGGGTAGTCCCTCGGCGATCTGCGTGGTCAGGGGCTCGTCAGCCGTCACGCGGAGCGCGTGCAGCACGGCGCCGGCGACGCCGAGCGCGAGGATCGGATCCGCGACGATACGCACCGCCGTCTTGTTCATGCCGAGGCCGCGCACGCGCAACAGGGCGTACGCCGCAGCGGCGAAGGAGAGCCAGATGGCGGGCTGGTAGCTCAGCTTGAGTTCGAGGATCCGCGCGCCCAGCGGAATCGAGATGCCCAACAGCAGGGCGGTGAGGAGCAGCGTCCAGCCGACGACCGGCAGGCCTGCCGCCGCGACCCGGCCGCCGGCGGCCACCAGGAGGAAGGCGAGCAGGAGCCAGTAGGCGTCGCCCACCCCCGCGGCGGCGAACCACGTGGCGAGAGCCAGGGCGAGCACGAGGTGCAGCAGCGCGGGAGGTCGGATCCTGCGGTCGCGAGCAGCCCAGAGCCACACGGCACCCGCAGCACCGACGAGCCCCAGCGGCCACACGTGCCGCGCCGCCTCGAGCGCGATGAGGAGACCCGCGACCGCGGGTGCGAAGAGCGTGCCTGCGTAGAGCGCGGCGCCGCGAACGGCGTGCGAGCGGGCGTGCTTCGCCAGCGTGGCGCGCACCACGAGCGCGACGACGAGCGTGGCCGCGGCCAGACGCACGCCACCGAGATCCGGCGCCCGCCCGCCCCACCACGCCACGACCAAGCCGAAGGCCCAGACGGCGAAGCCGGTCACCGTGACGGGCAGCAGGTTGCGCAGCGGGGGCTTGAGGTGATCGGTCAGGGCACGCGGATGGCCCACGAGCAGCGGGACGCACGTCAGCGCGATGGCGCCCGCCGTTCCCAGCAGGCCGCCTGTGCCGTACCACAAGCCGCTGGTCAGGGCCGTGCCCGCGACGATGCCCGCTGTCACCAGCTCGGCGACCGCGGGGTAGAGCGGCCACGGCTGCTCTTCACGGGTCGCAGCGACGGCGAGAACGATCGACGCCACGATCAAGCCGGCCGCCAGCGTGAGCGTCCACCCGGGAACGGGTAGGTGCGAGAGCAGCAGCACGAGGCCGAGCGCCTGGATGGCCAGCGCGCCGACGGGCGTCCAGGAGCCGATCGACGCCGGCGCGGCCGGTTGCGGGTGACGCAGGGACTGCGGCAGCAGGCCCTCGATCCGCGGCGTGAGCAGCACGGCGCCCGAGAGCGCTGCCAGCACGAGGAAGTACACGTCGCCGCCGGCGTCGGGCGCGAAGCTCGCCACCAGGCGCGCTCCGGCCGCACCCAAGGCGACGGCTGCACACGCGATGCCCTCCGGGCGACGCGCGGAGAACGCGACGGCGGCCACGAGCACGGCCAGCAGCACGTGCGCGAGTCCGAGCCACGCGGCGGCCGGCGCGAGCGTCAGGGCGTCCACGGCCGCCACGAACACGAGCACGAGAGCGAGCAGCGAGACGGCGTCGATCAGCCCGGCGCGGACCTCCGTATGCGCCTCGCCGTCGCTGCGCGCGAGGCGCGAGCAGGCGAAGAGCGCCCCCAGCCCGAGTGCGGACAGGGCCAGCACGGCGACCGGCGCGCTGGGCTCGTAGTGCAGCACCGCACACGTGAGGCCGGCGAAGATGCCCAGGGCTCCCGAGAAGGCGAACCAGCGGTGGCGCAGCGCGACACCGATCGCGAGCAGCAATCCGCCCTGCGCGGTGAACACGGCGGCCGGTGCGCGCAGGTCGCTGAAGACGGGATCACCACTTGCAAACAGGGCGAGGGCCGACAGCCCCACGGCCACCACGAAGGACCAGGTGAGGAGGACGCGCGCCTTGGCCGCCTCACCGCGACGCAGCAAGGCCCACCCCGCCCACGCGCAGAGGAACACGTACGGCAGGAACGTGAGCCCGTACCAAGCCAGCGGCATCGGCTTGTCGGCGTAGCCGAGCGCATCCGCCGCCTGGTCGCGCACACGCAGCGCCGCGGCCCGGATGGGCGTGGGCGACTTGAGGTAGGCGACGGCCGACAGGATGAGGCCGGGCAGGGCGAACCAGGGCACCGGCAGCGCAAGGCCGGCGCGCAGGCAGGCGTAGGCTCCGAACAGCGCTGCCACCAGCAGGCCGACGCCGTCCCCCAGCGCCATGAGCGCACCGCTGATGCCCAGCGCCATGGCGATCACGAGCACGACCGCTGAGCGCCGTGGACCGAAGAGGCGCCTTGCGTAGAGCGCAGGCTCGAGCGTGACGAGCGCCGCCCCCACCGCCGCGGCCGCGATGCCCAGCGTGGAGAGGAGGGTCCCCGCGGTCCAGTCGCCGCGTCCGGCGATGGCCATGCGCCCCACGGCGACGGCCGCGGCGAAGCCGAAGAGGATCGCCGGCCATAGCGCGCTCCAGCTGCGCACGTCCAGACGAGGCACCACGTTGCGGGCGTACAGCCACGTCGCGCCGACCAGGAGCGCGGACACACACAGTGCCCCCAGCACGGGCGAGGCCGGGCCGAGCATCCCGCCGACGAGCGCCAGGGACGAGAGCGCCACGTAGGCCCACGGCAGGAACGGGGCGTGTGCTGCGCCCAGCACATGCGCCAAGCGGCGCGTGACGAACCAACCGCAGACGAGCACGACGGCGATCGCGATCACCGCGCGCACAGTCGAGAGCCCCACCAGGTTGCCGGCGGGAATCGCGGCGATCGGCACGAGGAACGCCACGATCAACAGCAGCGTCCGCTCGACTTCCGGCAGGTTGCCCGCACGGTTGAGCAGTCGGGCGGCGCCGAACAGGACCGCGCCGAGCAGCACGAGGCCTCCGACGACGACCATCAGGCGCTGCGCACCCGACATGGTCGTCCACGCGGTGGTCGTGAAGTAGACGGCGCCCGCCAGGATGAGGAACGCAGCCAACCCGAAGCCGAGGTTCTCTGCGAACGCCGGGCCCAGACGCTCCCAGACCGACGGACCGCGCGGCGGCGCGTCGGAGGGTGGCTCGCGCCGCGGCCTGCGGGTGGGTACGGGTTCGCGCTCGCGCGCAGGAGCCGGCGGCCGCGTGACCCTCTCCAGGATCGGGAACCCCATAGCCGCGGCGGTCGCAACCTTAGGTTCCTGCGCCTCGGCCACCTCCTGCGACGTCGTCTCCTGCGGCACTGTCTCCTGCGGCACGGTCTGCTGCGGGGTCGCCGCCTCAGGAATCGCAAGCCCCTCGCGCATCTCGTCCATGCGCGTGCTGAGGAGCTTCGTCACCCACTCGCGGAGGTCGGGCGGCAACTCGGCATCGGCGCGCACGCGCGCACGCAGGTCCTCGGTCGCCCACAGCTCGCGCCACGGCAGCACTTGGATCCACGCGGCACAGCGTGGGCAACTCACCCCCGCACTCCGGCGCGGAACGTCGGTTCTGTGTCCACAGGACTCGCACCACAGGTGCGCCATGCCTCTGATTGGAGTCGAACGGCAGGGACGCCGCAAGGCCGCGTCGGCTTTCCGCGGCGACTCGTGGAGCACGCCGCGAGGTAGCGACGGAGGTTAGCGAGCGATGGCGCGGTAGAAGCGCGTCAGTGCGCTCACCTTCTGCGGCTCCTTGCGCAGCGCACCCCAGCGGAACACCAGCACACCCGTTGCCGGAGCCCGCGTGCCGTGGTCGAGCACGGCGGGAATCTGCGCTACGTCAACCGCCTCACCCCAATCACTGACCTGCACGATGGGCCAGATCTTGGTGCGCTCGTCGGGCCGCCCCTGCAGCCCGAGGTGCCGGCCAAGCCAGGCGGTCTGTCGCGAGATCCATGCGGGGTCGCGCGCGTGTCCGAAGCGGGCGTGGTAGGGCATCGGACTGAAGACGTCGATGTACGGCTTCTGCGCACGGAGATCGATGGCGAGCTTCGCCTCGAGCGCACCGTCGCGTTCCTCAGCAGTCCAGGGGCAATGGAAGGTCCCGAGCAGCGCCTTCGGCCGCGTCGCATCGAGGATCGCGCGGAACTCGCGCACCCAGTCCGTGAACACACCGCAGCGCCACGCGATCCACGCCTTGCGCTCGCCGCTCTCCTTCTTCGCGAGGAAGGCGGCCATGGCCTCAGGGGAATCCGCACCGCGGGTCTTCGTCTCCTTGCGGAACTGCGCCAGGCAGCGCTCACAGAAGCACGTGTCCGGCAAGGCCGGCTCGGCGCGCTCCCAACTGGCATGCGCGTGGTGATAGTCGAGCCACACGCCGTCGATCTCGTGCTGTGCCAGCAGGTCGCGGAAGGCCTGCATGCGCCATGTGCGATACTCCGCATGCGTGGGACAGATGCCCTGCCAACCGTGCGGGGCCGCCGCGCGCTTGCCGTCGAGGCCCACGGGCGCCGCCGAGGGATGCTTCTTCAGGTACTCGGCCCGGTGGACGGTGTTGAACTCGGCGAAGACCTTGGCGCCTTGCGCCTTGAGCGCCGCCACGCGTTCCTTCGTGATGCCCCGCTCGCCGATCCACACGGCGTTGACGCCCTCGCCGGAGAGCGTGCGCCCCTTCTCCATGAGCGTCGCCGGCACCCCCCCATAGATGCCGCGCACGGCGATGTGCGCCCGGGGCGCGGGTTCGTCGGCACCCAGGACGGCGCGGCCGAGCAGGGCTCCGCCGAGCAGGAGCAAGACCATGGCGAGAACGGTGCGCATACCCACGTAATACCGCGCAGGCGGCGCGGGAACCACCTCATGCTGCCGAAGTCATCGGGTGCGCCTCAGGCGTCGCTCGCCGTGACGGCCTCCTGGATGTGCGCGACCGCCTCGGCGGGGAGATCCGTGTAGAAGGGCGTCACCTCGCCCTCCGTGATGGTGCCTTCCTTGAACATGGTGCCGCGCAGGAAGGCGCGCAGCGGCTCCCAGAACTCGTACCCCATGACGACGATGGGAAACGCCGGCACCTTCCCCGTCTGAATGAGCGTGCCCGTCTCGAAGATCTCGTCCAGCGTGCCCACGCCACCCGGCATGCAGATGAAGGCCCGCGAGTACTTGAGCAGCATCACCTTGCGCACGAAGAAGTAGTCGAACTCGATCTCGCGATCGAGATACGGATTGGGCTCCTGCTCTTCGGGCAGCACGATCGTGCACCCTACCGAGACGCCGCCGGCATCCTTGGCCCCGCGGTTGGCGGCTTCCATGATGCCCGGGCCACCACCGGTGATGACGGTGAAGCCGGCTTCGGCGAGTGCGCGCCCCGTGTCCCTTGCCAACTGGTAGTAGCGATGGTCCTCGTCGAAGCGGGCCGAGCCGAAGATCGTGACGGCGGGACCGAGGTCGAAGAGCGCGCGGCAGCCCGTCACGAACTCGTTGAACATGTGCACGGCGCGATCGAAGTCGACGAGCAGGTCGTCTGAGCGGCTGAGGAACTCGCGCTCCGTCATGCGGCCCATCTTGCGCTGGAGGCCGCGGTCACGGCAAGGGGGCGCCGCCGGAACCGTGCGCAGGTTTACGCACCCGCCCGGGCGAGCCCGCAGCCGTGCTGCAGGACGCCGTGGATCTGCCCGGGGCGACGCGCGCCACGGCCCGGGCTGGTAGCTTGGGGACTCACGTGGCCAGCGTCTACGACCTCAAGCCGCGCTTCCAGCAACTGCTGCGACCGGTGTGTCGCGCGTGCGCCCGGGCCGGCATCACCGCCAACCAGGTCACCGTGGCGGCGGCCGTCATGTCGTTCGGCATCGGCGCAACCATCACGATCTGGCCTGACGCCCGCTGGCCCCTCCTGCTCGTGCCCGCGGGGTTGTTCGTGCGCATGGCCTTGAACGCGATCGACGGCATGCTGGCGCGCGAACACGACATGCAGAGCGCCTTGGGCGGCGTGCTGAACGAACTGGGCGACGTGTTCTCGGACGCCGCCCTGTACCTGCCCCTCGCACTCGTCGGCGGCTTCCCCCCGCTGCTCACGGTGGTGTTCGTCCTGCTGGCAGTCATCAGTGAGATGACCGGTGTGGTCGGCGTCGCCATCGGAGCGTCCCGGCGCTACGACGGTCCGATGGGCAAGAGCGACCGCGCGTTCTGGCTCGGCCTGTTGACGCTGCTGCTCGGCCTCGCCGTCGTGCCGACGGGGCCCTGGATCACGTGGGTCATCGTCGCGCTGAACGTGCTCTTGCTGCTGACGATCGTCCAGCGCAGCCGGCGCGCCGTCGCGGAGGTGCGCTGATGTTCAGCGGTCGCCTGCACCCCAACCTGCTCTGGGCCATGGGCGGCATCGTGGCCGTGCTCGTCGTGGCGAGCGTGATCGTCGCCGTGCTCTCGAAGCGCCGCCCCGGTAGCGGGACAGCCGAGCTCGTCGCACGCGTGAAGAGCTGGTGGGTGATGGCCACGGTGTTCGGCGTCGCGCTGAGCCTGAGCCGCAACGTGTCTCTCGGCTTCTTCGCGTTCATCAGCTTCCTCGCGCTCAAGGAGTACCTGTCGGTCATCCCCACGCGGCGCGCGGACCGGCGCGTGCTGTTCTGGATCTACCTGGCGATCCCCTTCCAGTACGTGTGGGCGGGCATGTCGTGGTACGGCATGTTCATCATCTTCATCCCCGTCTACGCATTCCTGTTCGTTCCCATCCGCATGCTGCTCATCGGGGAGACGAAGGGCTTCCTCGCGGCCGTCGGCACCCTGCACTGGGGCATGATGACGACGGTGTTCAGCCTGAGCCACCTGGCCTTCCTGCTGGTGCTGCCCCCCATCGAGGGCGCGCCCGCCGGCGGTCCGGCGCTGGCGCTCTACGTCGTGGTCCTGACGCAGCTGAACGACGTGGCGCAGTTCATCTGGGGCAAGTCGTTCGGCCGGCACAAGGTCTCGCCCAGGGTCAGCCCCGGCAAGACCGTGGAGGGGCTCGTCGGCGGGGTCGCCACGACCATGGGGCTGGCCGTCCTGCTGGCGCCCGTGCTGACCCCCTTGGGCTTGAAGGAGGCGCTGTTCGCAGGCTTCTTCATCGGCGTCGCAGGCTTCTTCGGTGACCTGTCGATCTCCGCCATCAAGCGCGACCTCGGCCGCAAGGACACCAGTGACCTCATCCCGGGCCACGGCGGCATCCTCGACCGCGTGGACTCGATCTCGTACACCGCACCCCTGTTCTTCCACTTCCTGTGGTGGGCCTACTTCTGATCCGATGAGCAAGCACGACGTCCCCAGCCGCTGGCCGCGTCTCCTGTTCTTCGTGCTCGTGGTGAAGCCGCTACTCCTGGTCGTGATCGGCTTGAACGTGCGCGGCCGCGAGAGGCTGCCGGCTGAGGGACCGGCCATCCTCGCCGCCAACCACAACAGCCATCTCGACACGTTGGCGCTCATGTGCCTGCTGCCCCTGCGCCTGCTGCCGAAGGTGCGGCCGGTGGCGGCTGCCGATTACTTCATGCGCAACCGCCTGCTGGCGTGGTTCGCCACGCGCATCCTCGGCATCATCCCGCTGCAGCGCGCCGCGGGACCGCATGCCCTCCACGAGCAGTTCGCGGGCGTCGACCGCGCGCTCGAGCG
>JAHEIK010000603.1 GCA_024639415.1 Planctomycetota bacterium | reverse complement strand
GACCACTCTAGGGCCGTAGGTAGATCACCTCGAGCACGGGCAAGTTGTTCGAGCGGCGGCTGTTCTCTCCGTCGTTCAGTATGATGATGTCGTTCTCGCCGTCGAGGTTGCTGTCGCGAGGGAACCGCAGCCGGAACCAGCTGCGCGTGCGACCCTCTGCCATGTCCCGGCGTACGCACGACTGCACGTCGAGGATCGTGTAGCCCCGTACGAAAGCCTGGGACAGGCTGCCGACGTCCGCATCGAGCGTGTTGCCCTCGTAGTCGGCGGGGTCAAGCGCGTCGCCCGGATCGATGTGGTCGACGAGCAGGTCACCCAGGTTGGCGTACGGCCTACCGCTCCTGTCCTCCTGATACACCCGAAGCGCCACGGACGTGATCTGCGCGCCCGCGGGGATCTCGCGCAGGGGGAAGCTGTAGAACATCCGTAGGCCAAGACCCAGGCGCGCGTCGTCGAGATCACCGACGCCCGGGCCGCTGCCGACGACCCGCAGGAAGCCGTCCGACCTCACGAAGCCGTCGCGAGCCCCATCGCTCTCGATCGCGAGCAGGATCGGAACCTCTTGCCGCGGATTCGTTGCGCTGCCGCAACCGCCCACCGGCACCAAGAAGCCCAGCACAACCAACATGGAGATCGGCCCGGCACCGCTTCGTCGCATGGTGTGTCCTCCCCACAGGGCGTTTCCTGTCCACCGCGGGGGACAGCTTCGCGCCCTAGAACGCGTCCAGAGGCCTACTTGCGAACCGCGGGCCGAACGGCGCGGGGCCGAATCACACTGAAGTGGGTCAGACCCACTTCAGTGTGATTCGGCTTCAGCCGGGCGCGTTCCTGCGGTGACTCACGACGTCGCCGGGCGGCTCGGTGCGCAACGGATCCGCGCGTGCAGCCCCTTTCCGCGCTGTGCGGCGGTCGCTACGATCGCCTGTACGCCCCAGGAGGTGCGCGAGAGAAAGTAGCGAAGATGAACCATGCAAGCCGCGTCGGCATCGTGTTGCTGATCTTGCTGGCTGTGCTCGTCGCAGGCGGCCGCGCAGCCGCTGAGGACCCGGCAGGCCCCGCCGAGAAGCCGAAGGCTGATATCGCCATGGACTCGCTGGAGCGGCTCACGCTCAACGGTGCGTTCGTGGCCACGCCGGAGAAGCTGATCGAGGGCCTCAAGAAGCTGGGCGTCAAGCGCGGCACGACCCTCGTCGTTCGCGTGCATGCGGCCGCCGATTTCGGCGCGCTCCAGATGCTCGCCGGGCCGCTGGCGTACGCGGGGTACGGCGTACACGCGAAACCGGAGCCTGCGAAACCGGGCGTCGTCAAGCTCATGGCCCCGGGCAAGCTGCCCGTCAAGACGCTGCAGACCGTCCTGGCCTACGCAATCGGTCACTGTGGTGGGGGGCGGCTGGCCACCTCGATGGCCTCGCCGACACGCAAGGTCCTTGTGGTGCGGGCCGATGCCGTGACTCTGAAGGTCGTCGAGTCGTTGATTGCGAGCATCGGTGCAGCCATCGACAAGGAGCCGGCCGTACGCTTGCTCATCCTCTCCAGTGGTGCGGTCCGCGTGGAGGGGCAGGATGTCGAGTCCGATGAACTGCTCGAAGAAGTGGCCGATGCCGCGGGCAAGGAGAAGGGCCCGATCCTCGCGTTCATCCTCGGCAAGCAGGCCCGGCCTGCGGCGGCGAAGACCATCGCGAAGCTCGCCAAGGCCGGCCATGCCGTGAAGTCGGTCCTGATCGACGAGCTTGGGCCCGGTCAGGACTTCCCGGAGTTCAAGCGCGATGCGCCCAAGGTCGAGATCAAGCCCGCAGGATTGCCGCTACGCGAGCTGAGCGAGATCCTCCGTGGTGTGTTCCGCACCGCCATCCGCACCACCAGCCATCCCAAGAAGAAGCTGCTCGAGGTCCAGGGGGACCGGGACACGCTCGTCGTCGTCCAGCGCATCGCTGCGGAGCTTGCCGCCACACCCCAGGGACCCTGATCCGCTTCCCAGGGATTCGGCCCACTCGGGCGCTCCGTGGCGTTCTCTTCGGACGCCCTACAATCGCGCCCCATGTCGTCGGGCCCCTTCCTCAATCTCCTGCAGAGCATGGCCAGCGAGCAGACGCTTGCGCGCGGGCTCAGCTACTACCGCCAGGGCCGGGTCGGCAAGGTGGAGCTGACGAAGTCCGGCGCGCTCGAGGCCGTGGTGGAGGGCACGCGCTCCTACGACGTGAGCCTGAGCCTGCACCCGGGCGGCCTGCGGACCGATTGCTCCTGCCCGGCCTGGCCTCGCGAGGCCATGTGCAAGCACGTCATCGCCTTGGCCTGCCATGCGGACGACGAGGAAATCGCCCACGCCATGACGCGCGCGCTCCTCGAGGGCGCCCCGCTGGAGGGGCTGCCGTCCAGCGGCCGGCCGCCCGAGCGATCGGGGGCCCGTCGCGGGCCCGGCTGGCGCGCGCGACTGGCAGCCCTCGAAGAGGGGGCCCGCCGCCGGCGCGCAGCGGTCGAAGGCCGTGACCAGACGGGCACCGCCCTGTTCGAGCTGTGGATCGATCCGGAGGAGTGCCGCCGCAAGCAGGGTCTGGTGCTCTCCCTCACCCGGCGGTCCGTTCGGAGGAGCGGCGGGCTG
>JAHEIK010000602.1 GCA_024639415.1 Planctomycetota bacterium | reverse complement strand
CGCCTCCTCGCCACGGCTCACCTCGAGCACGCCGCCGGGCTTGGCCAGCGCCAGCGCGATGCGCGCGACCGCCCGCGTGCCGCCGATGCCGATCGAGACGTCGAGGCCCGTGGCTTCGCGCACGGCGCCGTGGACGGCCGCCGCGGCGGCAAGCCAGGAGGCGTGATGGCGCTCGCAGCCGCTCAGGTCGAGGAAGGCCTCGTCGAGCGAGAGCGGCTCGACCTGCGGGGTGAAGCCCTCGAGCACCTCCATCACCTGCTGCGAGGCCTGCATGTAGGCCGTGTGGTCCCCGCGGAGGAAGGCCGTCTCGCCCTGCGGACAGAGCCGGGCGGCCTGGAAGAGGGGCATGCCCGCGTGCACGCCATGGCGGCGTGCCTCGTAGGAAGCCGAGGCGACCACGCCGCGCTCGTGGGGCAGGCCGCCGACGATCACGGGCCGGCCGCACAGCGCCGGATCGCGGACGCGCTCGACCGCCACGTAGAAGCAGTCGAGGTCGACGAGCATCAGGTCCCGGGGGCGCGGGCGCAGGCAGGCGGGGTCGGTTGCGGCCATGGATACCTGACAATACCCATACAAAATGCGAACAGCAATGCCCGATCCGTGCCCGGAGAGGCCTTCAGATGGCGGGAGGAGGCCTCATGCGCCCGTCTCGCCCGCGTCGATAGGGCTGCGATGGGTACGACGACAGGGCAGACTGCCGTAGCCGTCGTGGAGCGACTCATGCGTGCCGCATGCCGTCTCCGCGCCAGCGACCTGCATCTCGATCCGAGCGAGGACGGGGTGGCGGTGGTCGCACGCCGTGACGGCGTCCTCGAGGCGCTCGAGACCGTGCCCGTCGAACTCGCCCGGCAGGTCGTCGGACGCATCAAGGCGCTGGCCGACCTGCTCGCCTACCGCACCGACGTGCCCCAGGAGGGCCGCATCGCCGGCGAGCGCAGCCCCGTCGGCGTCGAGGTGCGGGTAGCGACCTACCCGACGCTCCACGGCGAGCGCGTGGCACTGCGCTTCGATACGCCCGAGGGTTCGCCCGCGACGATCGCCGATCTCGGCCTGGCCCCGGACGTCGAGCAGGCGCTCGTGGCCGCGGTCGAGCAACCCGAAGGCGTTGTCCTGCTCACCGGCCCGTCCGGCAGCGGCAAGACGACGACCCTCTACGCCTGCCTGCGCCACCTGACGGAGCAGCGCACGCGGCGCAGCCTGTTCACGATCGAAGACCCCATCGAGCGCCGCATCGCAGGCGTGACGCAGACCCAGGTGAACCCCGCCGCCGGCCTCGGCTTCGGGCGCGCCCTGCGCTCGATGCTGCGCCAGGACCCCGACGTCATCCTCGTCGGGGAGATCCGCGACCAGGAGACGGCGGGCGCTGCGTTGGAGGCAGGCCTCACCGGGCACCTCGTCGCGTCCACGGTGCACGCGGGCACCGGCCCACAGGTGTTCACGCGTCTGCTCGAGATGGGCGTCGAGCCCTTCGTGCTGACCACGGCCGTGCGCGGCGTCCTCTCCCAGCGCCTGCTGCGCAAGAAGCAGGGCGACGGCTACGAGGGGCGCGTGCTGGTCACGGAGTGGCTGCCGATGAGCGCGCCGCTGCGGGCGGCCGTGCACCGCAAGGACGACGTCGAGGCGCTTGGCGTCGCGGCGGCCGAAGGCGGCTTCAAGACCCTCCGCGCAGCGTGTGACGACCTCGTCGCGCGCGGCGTCACCACGCACGAGGAGGTGAACCGTGTCCTCGGCACTTTCTGACCTACGCAGGTCCACGACGACCGACAGCGTCGCACTCATGCACCGCACGCTGGCGGAACTCTGTCGCGCCGACGTCCCGCTCTCACGCGCCTTGCGCGTCGTGGCCGCCGAGGCCGAGACGCGCGCCCTGGCGCAGGCTGCGCAGCGCATGGCCGACGATGTGGACGCCGGCGAGAGCCTGAGCACCGCGTACCTCGCGCACGCGAGCATGCTGCCGGCGTTCTACGGCCGGCTTGTCACGACCGGCGAGAGCATGGGGGACCTGCCCGGCGCGCTCGAGCAGATCGCGGAGCACGCCACCCACCGCGCCGACGTGCAGTCGCGCTTGCGTGGTGCGCTGGCCTACCCCGTCACCACGGCGCTCTTCGTGCTGCTCGTGGGCGTGGGTGTGCTCGTGTTCACGGCACCCAAGCTCTGGCGGCTGACGGAGGCGTCGACCGCTTCCTCGCCGCTGACGTCCGTGATGGTCGCCTTGGTTGGACTGGTGGTCGTGATCGGCGCAGGGCTCGGCATCGCGCGCTACCGGGGCCGTGGCGTGGGCGGCGGCTGGTGGCTGCCCATCGTCGGCCCCTTGCGGCGCACCGCGGCGCGGGCTTCGCTGGCCTCGACGCTCGCGCTGCTCCTGCGCCGCCAGATGCCGCTGCACGCCGCACTGCAGGAAGCCGCGGCTTCGTGCGACTCCGAGGTGATGCGTACGCGCGTTGCGGCCATGGCCGCGCATGCGGAGGCGGGCGGCGGACTCGTTGACTCCGTCAGCACGGGCGAGGTCTTCGAACCGAGCCTGCTCTGGCTCGTGGAGACGGGCGAGCAGACCGGCAGTGCCGCGGATGCCTTGGACGACGTCGCGCGCATTCACCGCGAG
>JAHEIK010000601.1 GCA_024639415.1 Planctomycetota bacterium | reverse complement strand
GAAGAGAAGGTCTACGACGCGTACTTCGTCGCAGGCTTGCTGCCGTACGAGTCGAGGCTGGCCATGGGCGCGGGGACGCGAACCGACGTGACGACCGACTTCGTCGTCGCGGACGTGGAGCTCACGGTCGGAGCGCCGGCTGCCGTCCGCCGTCCGCCGCTCCACGTCGAGGTCTTCAACCACGTGCTCACCGACAACAGCCGGACCGCCTTCGAGGCCGAGGTCCAGCTGCCGCCGGTCAACTGGGCCTTCGGACGGGTGATCCTGACCCTGGACATCCACGACGCGGGCGCCAGCTGGGACGAGTGGGACCGCTGCGGCCACATCTCCATCCTGGAAGCGGACGGCACGAAGCGCGGCATCGTGCCGTTCATCACCTCGTACCGCACGCCGTGCCACTGGCAGGTGGACGTGACCCACTTCCGCCCGTGGCTCGCCGGCAAGACGAAGCTGGAGGTCGCCGCGGGGACGAACTTCTACAAGAACCGCGGCTACATGATGAGCGTGTCGCTCGACTACTACCATGGCACGCCCCAGCTCGAGCCGTACCGCATCTCGCCCCTGTGGGTCGGCACGGCCCACTACCGCTCGGCCGAGAACCACTTCCAGGACTTCTTCACGCCGCAGACCGTCACCCTCGACGAGGAGACCACGGCCGCACGCGTGTTCACGACGACCACCGGACACTCGCAGATCGGCGAGTTCACGCCGTCCGAGCGCACGCTGGTCTTCGAGACAGGCGAGACTGCGCACCGCTTCGACGACGTGCTCTGGAAGACCGACTGCTACCTGAACCCCAACCGCCCCCAGTACGGCACCTGGAAGTACCCGCGTGCAGGCTGGGCACCCGGCGACGTCGTCTGGCCGTGGTGGGTCGACCTGACGCCGCACCTCGTTCCCGGCGAGGCGACGCTGCGCTACGAACCCAAGCCCTACGACTTCGGGGATGCGGAGGGCGCGCCGGCCGACGCCGAGATCAACAAGGCGAGCCACATCGTGCGCTCCTATCTGATCCACTATCGCGCGCCCGATCAGCTCGTACCCGCCCCCATCCTGCTCGTGACGGGTGTCCAGGACGGGAGCAATGCCGCGCGGGCGGGCATGAAGCGCGGCGACTACCTGGCGTACTACGACGGCAAGCGAGTGGACTCGATCGATGACCTGCGCGCGGCGCTGCAGGGCGCTGCGGCGGCCGGCAAGGAGAAGGTCGTGGTCGTCGTGTTCCGTGGCGCCGAGCGGATCGAGCTGGAGCTCGAACCGGGCCGCATGGGTGTCAACCTCGGCGGATCCTGATCCGTTCCAGGATCCGCCCGAGCAGCCAGCAGGAGAACAACATCCATGGCCTTCGCCCGTTTCTACGGTTACTTCGCCGCCGCCTACGGCACCTTCTGGCTGGTCATCCTCGGCGCAGCCGTCCTGACGCAGTCGAATGTCAACGCCGGGGAGTTCGGGCTGTACGGCTTCCCACTCATCGCTCTGCTGTATGCCTTCGCGCGCATGATGATGGCGCCCCAGGCCCCCGGTGAGGTTGCGCAGCTGCGGGAACGCGTCGCGCGCCTCGAGGGCGCACTCGACGAAGCCCGCGGCACTTCGCATGACGACGCGTTCTGATCAGCGGATGTCGAAGACCCGGGCGTAGCGGTACTGGACCTCGAGCGTCATCGCCATCAGGGCCGTGGAGGCCACCCGGCCGCCCTCGAGGCCCCACGGACCCGACGGATCCCAGGAGCCCAGGTAGCGGCAGATCTCGCCGTCGGTCCGCTGGCTGCCCGCCACGACGTCGCGTAGGCCGACTCGCCACGCCTGCCACGCCTCGCCCCCGACCTGGTACGTCGCGAGCGCGCCGAAGTGCCAGTAGACGTGGTCGATCGTGCCGGCGTCCGGGTCCCACGTCGGCGGCAGCGCCGCGAGCAGCGCCGCGCCCTTGGCGATCGCTTCGCTTCGCTGCGGGTCCTCCCCCAGGAACACCCTGAGCATCACCGCCGCCGCGGTCGTCGACTCCGATGCCTCCGGCGGGAAGAAGCGCCGGGCACCGGCGTCGCGATCCGGTCGCCCGCCACGCTGGAGGTAGCCGGTGCGGCCGGTCTCCGGGTCGGTCGCCTTCTCGAGCCAGGCGTGGATGCCGTCGAACGCCCCGCCGTCGCCGAGGGGGAGCGCAGGCGCCTTCTCCCTCTGCGCGGCATCCTCGTTGATCCACACCGCGGCAAGGAGCGGCATCGCCATCCACGCCGTGACGGACGTGTCGTTGTCGCCGGGCTTCACGCCGTAGCGCCAGGCGAAGTACGGGTTCCGACAGAGAAGCGTGAACTCCAGTGCCTTCTTCGCGGAGCCCTTGAAGATCGGGCTGCTCGTCATGCCGTAGGCCTCGACCATGGCGAGGGCCGCCGCTGCGTGGTCGTAGACGAAGCGGCCCGGCGTGCGCGGACCGAAGCAGCCCCCGGCGTCCTGCACGCTCTTGAGGTAGCGGAGCCCCTTGGAGACCGTCCTCGCGTAGGGGTGCTTTCCGCGGTTGGTGTAGCCGGCACCGAGGAAGGCGCAGAGCGCGAGGCCCGAGACGCCGACGTCGTGCGTGGAGCGGCCCCATCCATCCGCGCGGTCGGCCTCGAGCACCTT
>JAHEIK010000151.1 GCA_024639415.1 Planctomycetota bacterium | reverse complement strand
CGTGGTTCGAGTACTACGGCGGCGATGCTGCGGCACTGGAAGGCAGTGACACCCTGGCGGGGCTGAAGAGCGTCGTCGAGATGGGCAAGGAGAAGGGCAACGTGCCGCTACCCGAGAACGAGTCCGTCAAACCAGAGAAGGTCATCCAGATCCGCAAGAAGCTCGCGAAGGACCAGGTGCGCGAGGGCGCGTTCTGACCGCCGCCTGCGTCGTACTCACCTGTGGGCGCAGACTCCGCCGTGCTGCGCAGCGAGATCCTCGAGGAACTCGCTCTTGCCCAGGGCCACGGTGTGGATCACCAGCCGCAGCGTGCGGTTCCAGCCGCGGATGCGCTCGAGCACGCCGCCGGGTTCGACCGGGCGGTGCGTCGGGAAGGCGTTGTCCGTCGTCTTGCCGGCAGACACCAGCACGAGCGTGTCGATCTGCGGCATGTCGGCCGCGCCCCCGAGGGCGAAGGCACCCGCGGCGCGGAACGTCAGCCGCAGAGCGCCGCTGACGAACGCGGCCCCACTCGGCCTGAGGGCGCGTAGCCACTTCCTCGCGTCGTTCTTGTTCGTCTTCGTCGCCGGCTTCATCGACCGCTGCCACAGCCCCGCGCCGTGGTTGAACGCGAGGACGTTGAAGTGCGTCGACTCCGGCAGCTTGCGGATCGCCAGCTCGAGTTCGTGTCGGGCGACCTCGAGTAGCGTGCCCTCGATGCCGAACTGCTCCGGCGCACTCTTGGCGCCCTTCCGCGCCGGTGCGAGCTTCCACGAGCTGTCCTTCAGCCTGGGCTTCATGTAGGTCGAGACGTCTACGACGAAGAGCACGCCGTCCCCCACAAGCGGGATCGTGGCGATGTGGGCCTGGGGCGCCCTCTTCGGCAGGGCGTCCCACCACGCCTTCAGGTCGGCGCTGGGGGCTGCGAGCGCGGCGTCGGCGAGCAGCGCCTCCACCGCCGCGCCGAGGGCCTGACGGACCTTCCACGGTGCGCTGGCCCACGCCTTGCGGAGCGGCTCGCAGGCGGACGCGCAGGGGTGCGCGGCGACGACCAGGGCCGCGCGGCGCAGCAGCTCGGGGTTGTCGCTCGTCAGGTGCTCGACCGCCAGGCTGCAGGCCTTCTTCGGCAACGCCTTCGCCGCCGCCATGGCCGCGAGGGTCGCCGCACGCACGCGCTTGTCGGGGTCGTCCTCGAGCACCCTTTTGACGTGCGACAGCGAGGACCGGTCGGCGAGCGAGCTTGCGGCCACGTGGGCTACGGCCGCACGCAGCGACCAGGGCGCCTTGCCCTTGGCCAGCTTGAGCACGGCCTTGCGCGGGCTGGACGGAGCGCCCACGTACGCGCCCAGGAGGGCGTCGAGCACCCGGCGCTCCTCGGCGGCGGCCTCCTCGAGGCCCGCCATGCGCTTCTGCAGGTCCTTGGCGCGGTCTTCCTGATCGGGCGAGTAGCCCTTCAGCGTGCCCAGGAGGATGTCCCCGTGCACGGCCGCGGCCTGCGCATACTCGCTCCCGATCGTCTGGACGCGCTCCACCTGGGCGGGGAACGCCTGCAGCAGGAGCTTCCACGCACGGGCCGAACCATCGCTGACGACGGTCTCGAGCACCGCGATCTTCTTCTCGCCGTCGCCACGCTCGGCGAACAGGGTTTCGAACTCGGCCTTCGCCGCCTTCCAGGCCTTGGCGTCCAGCTTGGCGTCCGCAGGGACGGCTCCCCACAGGCTCAACAGCAGCGCGGCTGCACACAGAACGGGCACGCCGCGGCGGCCGGACGACATCATGGATCGTTCTCCCTGGATCGACTATAGCCCTTCGGCGGCGACTCTGGGCGCCCATCCGTGTTCTGGGCGTTCCCTGGCGGCGTGACGCTAGCGACGTTGCCGTGCGAGGAACACGGCGAGTGCTGCCAGAAGCACGCAGCCGAGCAGCCACGGCCATGGGGAGTCCTCGGGGCTCTCGTCGGGGGTAGGCGGAGCACGCTCGCTCGCGGCCCCGTCGCCTCCGACCTCGATGCGCGGGGGCGGCCGCGGCGCGGGCTCGCGGGGCTCTTCGAGCGTGGCTGCCTCCGCCTGCTTCCTCCGCTGCTCCGCCGCCTCCACCTCGCGCAACAGCTGCGAGGTCGGGTCGTCCTTGTCCCATTCCGCCCACAGCGCGTCGATCTCGGCTACGACGAGTTCCTCGCCGAGTGCCTTCAGCGCCCAGTACGCACCGACGGCTTCGTTGTCGTTGCGCCTGCGGCAGAGGGCACGCAGCGTTTCGACGCCGCGGCGGTACAGCGCGGCATCCGTCTGCTTCAGGATCCACAGCAGCACTTGTCGGTTCGTCGCGATGTACGGGCCGCTCGCCAGCTGATCGATCACGAACTCCGCGACGGGCTCGATCCCCGTGCGCTCGACCAGCTCCAGCATTCTCTCTGCAGCATGCTCCACAGCAGTCGGGGGAACGTGGCGACCGCCCGCGAGGATCTGCAGCGCGTCGAAGACGTGGAGCGTCATGGAGTCGGGTGCGGTGCGGCCGTAGGTCGCGATGCGGTTCGTGAGTGCGATCCGTGGCGCCGCCTCATGGACGCTCGACGCGGCCTGACGCGTGTACCAGTTGATGCCCGGCGTGCTTGCCGCGAGGAAGGCCTCGCGCTCGGCGGCAGGTAGCGGCGTGTGCTTGATGCCCTCGAAGGGGCGGTTCAGCACGTGGGCGCGCAGATGCGTCTCGAACGCTTCCAGACTTGGATGCGTGGTCTCCCTTGGCATCGCGCCGCCCAGCATGCCGCGGCCGTAGCGGTAGGCGCGGCCCTCCTTCGAGAGCAGCCAGAGCGAGGAGTAGGAGGGCACGCCGTGCCCGGGACGCCCGCCGACCACGTGGAAGCGCCCGTCCATCGCGTAGAGGGCGAACACGAAGCCTGCCACGTGGACGCGGCCCTTGCGCACCCGATCCGGATCCCTGCGTATGGACGGCTTGCCGCGCAGTTCGAGCCTCAGGAGCAGGTTCAAGAGGCTAGGCAGATCCTCGATCTGGATGTGCTCGGGCAGCGGCGCGCCGCGGTAGACGGTCTCGACGGGCCAGCCCTGCTCCGTGGGCGGCCAGCCCACGCGCACGACGTGGGAGGCGTGCGGTAGGACCTGATCTTCCGTGGCGAAGTCGTACCAGCGTGCCTCGGCGTCGCGCGAGGTGGCGAGGGCGACCACGGCGCACAGCAGCGCCGTCCGCATCCACACCTTGCTGAATCCACCCCGCATGCAGCCACCGTACGTGGAGATGCAACATGCGCAACGCCCCCTGACACTTCGATCGCCTTGCCGCTTGGCCTCGCGCACCGCTAGAGTCGGGCGCCCTCCGCAGGAGTCGGCGTCTGGTGGTGCGTGCAGAACGAAGATCAACAACCCCTGAGTGAGGCGTCCTCCGCCCGTGGGCCGACTGCGCGCTTCCTCGGGCTCCTGGCCGCCTCCCTCGTGCTCGGCGGCCTGCTGCAGTTCGACCTGCTCGTGCGTGCGCCCTGGGTGATCGCGCTGCACTGGACGCTGCTGCTGGCGTGCGCTGCCCTGGCGTGGCGTGTGCTCGAGGCCTACGGCCGGACCGGCTGGCGCGAGCACGAGCGCGGCTTCCACGTGATCTTCCGCGCGTCGCTGATCGCCACGGTCGTCAGCGCCGTGGTCCTCTGCGCACTGATGGTGCGGCTGTACTGCTACCCGTGGGACGTCGAGCGCTACCTGCGCGCGCTCCTGCTCACCGTCACGGTGTACCTCTTCGCAAACGCGGCGGTCGTCTTCGCGACCGTCGGCGTGCTCTACCTGCTCAGCGCACGCCTGTGGACGGCGCTCTTCGTCGGGCTCACGGCGTGGCTGGCCCTGCACGTCATCCACGTGTCGAAGTTGCTCAGCCTGCAGCAGCATCTCTACCCGTGGGACTACATGCTCTTCGACGATCTGCTCGAGGTGCTGCCACTGTTTCTCGGCTCAGGCGGGCTGACGCTGGTCATCGTGGCCTTCGCGGTCGTCGCACTGATGGCCGGGCTGCTGGCCTGGCGTGAAGGGCCGGGGGAGGCGCTGAAGCGCCGCGCCGTGATCTGCGGCGGCGGCCTCCTTGCGGCCCTCGGCCTGTTCCTGCTCAGCGGCATCCGGGTTGCTCCCGGCGACGAGGATCCGTCCGAGTACTTCCCGCTGTGGAACGCCCACAGCTACCACTCCCACTACAACAAGACGGGTCTCTACTTCACGCTGCTGCGCGGCACCCGGCACTGGGGGCAGAACAGCGCGCCCGAGGGCTACACGGCGGATACGCCGGCGCGCCTCGAACGCACCTACCCGCGCACGCCGGACGACACCGTTCCGACCGCCGACGTCATCTTCTACATGATTGAGTCGCTGGCCGACCTCGCGCAGTACGGCGTGACCTTCCGTGAAGACCCGCTGCCGAACTTCCACGCCATCCAGCGCGAGGGCACGGCCGGTCGCGTCGTCGTGCCGATCTACGGGGGCAACACGCCCAACACAGAGTTCGAGGTCCTCACCGGACTCTCCCGCGTCCGCCCTTGGCCGCACGACCTCTCCTACGCGTACCGCCAGTGGATCACCGACGACACGCCGGCCCTGCCGTGGGTCTTCCGCGAGTGGGGCTACCGCACCGCCGTGATCAGCGGCGCGACAGGCCGCTACTTCGGTCAGGCCGAGGCCTACCCACGCCTGGGGTTCGAGGCCTTCCACGCCCTCGGCGACCGCAAGGGACTGCCGCGCAAGTTCGGCCTCGTCTCGGACATGGCCGTCTTCTCTGCCGTCGAGGACGCGCTGGATCCCGTGACGGATGCCGACGGTCCCCATGAGCCCTGCTTCCTCGCGATCACGACCGACTCCACGCACGGTCCCTATCGGGGAGACCACGACCCGGAGAACCGGCGCTTCGAGGTGACCAACGAAGACCTGCCGCAGGCGGTGAGGGACGTGGCGGAGGATCACGCACGCGCGCTGCACCACGCCGACGAGGCGCTCGGCCGCCTCGTCGTGCACCTGAAGCGGCGCAAGCGACCTACGCTCCTGTTCGTCTACGGCGATCACAAGCCCGCGGTGAATGAGTTCTTCGATGCGGGCGTGTTGCGCGACGGCTGGCCCGGGCGTGTGCTCGACAAGTACTCCACGCCGCTCGCCATCTGGTCGAACGTGCCGCTCCCCGGTGCGGTCGAGGATGAGCAGGATCTGCTGCTGAGTGCGAACTTCCTCTCGGTCGAGCTCTTCCGCCGACTGGGCGTCCGCCACCCGCCGTCGACGTTCCACTACACACAGGAGGTCTACAAGGCCTTCCGTGTCGTCTCGCGCGTGATCGGCGATCGGCAGGGGCGGTTCTTCGCGCCCGAAGACGTTTCCCGGCCCGGCGCCGACCTGCTGCGCGACTACGGCCTGCTGAAGTACCACATCCTCGTCGGCGGCCGTCGCTAGGGACCCGCGCCGGCGGCACCCTGGTATCCTCGCCGCCGATGTCGCAACCGCACGGCCACGCGCTTCTTCGAGGGCTCATCCTCTTGGTCCTCCTCGGTGCGGGACTCTGCGCGGGCGGCTCCTCGCGCGAGGCGCTAGCAGCTCCGGATGCCGGGGACGCCGGGGCCGATCTCGGCTACGCGGGCCTGCATCCCTTCGGCGTGCGGGGCGTCGGCAAGCGCCTGCCGGAGGAGGCGCGCGCGACCATCGAGCTCGGGCTCACGTGGCTCGTCGCCCACCAGGCGGGCGACGGCGGCTGGCCCGCCGCGACCTACTACCAGTGGCACTACGGCGAGAATGTCGGCGAGCGCTACTCGTTCGTGAAGGGCCGCGGCCTGCCCGACTTCGACGTGGGCACCTCGGGGCTCGCCATGCTCGCCCTGCTGGGTGCCGGCTACACGCACCAGACGCCGGGGCGCCGTGGCGATGCCGTCCGGGGCGGCCTCGAGTACCTGATCGACAAGCAGGATGCGGCGGGCTTCATCGGTGATCGCGAAGCCAACCGTGGCATCTACGGTCACGCCTTCGGAGGGCTCGCCATCGTCGAGGCCTTCGGGATGACGGGCGACCCCGCCCTGCGCGGTCCGGCGCAGCGCACACTCGACTTCATCCACGCTGCGCGCAATCCGCGCTACGGCTGGCGCTACAAGTGGAAGCCCAAGGACTGCGACACGTCCGTCACGGGCGAGGTCTTCGGCATCGAGCATGCGGCACGCCTGATCAACGCGAGCGCGGAGGCCGCGGGGCTGCCGCCCCCGCTCACAGTCGATCCCGAGTGCATCAAGGGTGTCGGCGCGTGGCTGGACCTCGTCTCCGAAACCACCTACGGCGCCGTCGGCTACTCCAAGCGCGGGGAGCGCAGCTTCCGCGCCAAGACGCGCGCACGGGAGTTGGACTTCAGTGCCAACTGCAGCGTCGGCGGTTGGCTGGGCATGGCCATCGGGCGCAATCCGAAGAAGCATCCGACGCTGCGGCGCACGGTCCGCATCGCGACCCATCACGATCCGACCGCGAGCTTCATCCGGACCTTCCCCGATCTCTACGCGTGGTACTGGCACACGCGGGTCAACTACGAGCTGGGCAAGACACGCTGGCGCACGTGGTCCAAGCACCTGATTCCCGCGCTGTCCTCGCGCCAGAACAAGCCGGGCCGCGCCGATCCGCAATACGACGGCTCCTGGGATCCGAAGGTCATCTGGGGTCCGGAGGGTGGGCGCCTCTACTCGACCTCCCTCTCCCTGCTCATGCTCCTCACGCCGGTGCGCTACGCACGCTTCTGCCAGGCGATCGAGAGGAAGAGCGTCGTCCACGACAAGGCGCCCGAGCTGCGGTCGGATCGGCTCGACGTCGCGTCGGACGAGACGATGGATCCTGCGCTGCGCGCTGACGTGCTGCGCGGGCTCGGTCGTCGGCCGCCCAAGGGCGCTGCGGCCGTGCTCATGAAGGCGCTCGCCTCCGAGGAGCCTGCGCTGCTCGCTGCCGCCCTCGTAGGCTTGCGGGGCGTGCCGGGCCAGGCCTCGGGTGCGCAGGTGCGTGTGACGGCCCTCGTCGCGCACGACAACATCGACGTGCGCCTCGCAGCCTTGCGCACGCTGGCCGTCATCGGCACCGGCGCTCATGTCGAGACCCTGCGCGCACGACTGAAGGACCCGGCGGCGGGCGTGCGCGCCGTCGCTGCGTCTGGCCTCCTGAACGCGGGGGCGGATGCGGACGAAGTGCTGCCTGTGCTCATCAGCGTGCTGAACACGGTCGATGGCGATGCGCGCCTCGAGGCGGTCCAGGCGCTCGGCCTCATGGGCCTGGGAGCGCGCAGTGCATCGCGCGCGCTACGCGCCCGCCTCGCGGACAAGCGCTTCGACGTGCGACTCGCCGCGGTAGCGACCCTCAGTGGGCTTGGGACGCCGGTCGACGACGACATGGTGGACGTCGTCCGTGAGGCACTGCAGAGCAAGAAGCGAGTGGAGGTGCTGCAGGCCCTGCAGCTCGTGGCCACGGCGGCCTGGACCAAGGCAGGCGTCGACAAGTACGTCGCGCATGTGTTGCGTGAGAACTGGGATCCAGGTGTGCGCTTGGCAGCCGTACGTGCGCTGGGCGCCATGGGGCGGCCGACCGGGCGCGTCGTGACGGCGCTGGCCCTGGCCCGCTACGGCGGGCACCCGCCGCTGGCCAAGGAGGCGACCGCCGCACTGACGAAGCTCGGGCCGGCGTCGGGCGTCGAGCTGCAGGGCCTCGTCGCCGCGCTGCTCGAGTCCCAGACCACCGAGGCCGCCGCTCGGGCGCTGCGCGCCTACGGCGCCAGGGCCCTGCCCTCCCTGCTGGACGCCGTGGGCAAGGAGTACAAGCCCGTGCTCGTCAAGGCGATCGCAGCGGTCGGCCGCGAAGCGGGCGCGACGCTGGTCCAAGCCCTGGGCGACCCGCGCCGTCCCGTGCGTCGCGCAGCGGCGGAGGCTGTGGGGGCGCTCAAGCCGCCCGTGGCGGGCGCCGTTCCCGCGCTGGCGCGCCTCTCGAAGGATCCGTCCTGGGCCGTGGTCGAGGCCGCCATCGGGGCGCTGGGCAAGCTCGGCTGGCGGACGCTGCCCACGACCGGGCTGCCGCCCGAGAGCGAACTGCTGACCACCTTGGGGAGCAACGTCGTGGCGCAGCGGCGCTACGCGGTGATCGCCCTGGCCGTGGGCGGGATCCAGATCGAGGGGGGGCTGGAGGCGATCGCCGGTCGTCTCGAGGACATGGATCGCGGCGTCCGCTTCCTCGCTCGCGACGGGCTGGTCGCCATGGCGCCTGAGAGCGTGCCGCTGCTGGCGCGTGCCCTCGGGTCCCCCGAGGAGGAGGTCCGCCTTGCGGCGCTGCTCGGACTCGACGTCCTCGACGAGGCGGCAGCTCCTGCGGCGTCCGCCATGGCCGCACTCCTCGAGGATGCCGGATTGCGCAAGCGCGCGCGAGGTGCACTCGGCGGCGCGGGGGCCGGTGCGGTACCCGCGCTCCTGGAGGCCCTGAAGAGCAAGAATGGCG
>JAHEIK010000600.1 GCA_024639415.1 Planctomycetota bacterium | reverse complement strand
CGCCGGCGTCGTAGGGCTGGTCCTGTACGTGACGCTGCAGTTCGTCGCCGCGCTCGTGGAGCCCAGCTCGCTCCTCAAGGGCATCATCATCAAGGTCATCATCATCGTGGTGCTCGTGAAGGCGGTCATGGCAGGCGCCGAGTACCGCCGGACGATGCGCGCGCAGGGACGCTAGCCCCTTGGACGCAGGCGAAGGGCCGCGACCCGAAGGCCCGGGCGAAGAGCGCTACGAGCCGTTTCGGATCGAGGCGCACGAGCCCACACCGCAGGTAGAGCCGCCGCGCTTCTGCAAGCGCTGTGGGAACCGCATGGACGGCGCCCTGTGCCCGGCGTGCAACCCCAGCCACGACCTGCCGCTACGCCCGACGCGGCAGCAGCACGACTCCCCGATCGGTGCGGCCCTGGGGCTCTACTTCGCCCTGCTCGCGACCTTTGTCTTCATGGTGGTGTCGGACGGCCCCGGCGCCGTGCTGTTCGTCGACGCCGTGGACGCCGTGATCGTGTTGGTGTTCGTCATCGCGTGGCGCAAGCGCCTGGGCAACCTGCTGCGCCCACCGGAGAATCCGTCCTGGTGGGCGTACGCCGTCCTCCTGGCCGGCGGCACGTACGCCGTCACGACCGTGTTCGTGCACCTCGTGAACGGCATGTTCACCGGCCTGGAGGCCGAGACGTACTCGGGGCCCTACCTCGAGGCCGGGTACGGCTGGCACTGGGTCGTGCTGTCCATCTGCATCCAGCCTGCGATCGTCGAGGAGTTCGCCTTCCGGGGCGTCATCATGCAAGCCCTGCAGCGGGTCATGTCGCCGCGCGAAGTGCTGATCGTGTCGGCCCTCATGTTCACCGTGCTGCACGTTACGGTGCTGTCCTTCCCCGCGCTGTTCATGATCGGGCTGGTCCTCGGCTGGGTGCGCATGCGCAGCAAGTCGATCTGGCCGTGCGTCGTGCTGCACGCCTGCCACAACGGCTTCGTCCTGCTCGAAGAGGTGATCCTCGCGGGCTAGGACCTCGTGAGGGCGTTCGGCCCGGCACGTTTGTCCGGCACGCTGACTGGGGCGTGCCCCGCACGGCACGCCCTCTCACACCTGCCCGCGGCAGGCCTTACCCTGGCGCCATGGACTCGAGCGCTCCGCTGCCTGCACCCACCGCTCGTGCCGTCCGCGGGAGGACGAGCGCGAGCGTGGCCGTGGTGATCCCCGTCCTGAATCGGCCGCGCTCCGTACTGGAGGCGCTCGACTCCGTACACGCGCAGTCCGTGCTGCCCGAGAAGATCATCGTCGTGGATGACGGCTCCACGGACGCGACCGCCGCGGCCGTCCGGGCCTGGATCACAGAGCACGATCGCGGGGGTCGAGCGCATCTCGAACAGCAGCCGCAGCGGGGTGTGGCCGTCGCGCGGAACACGGGCCTCGCCCTCGGTGGAGATCAGCGCTACGTCGCCTTCCTCGACTCCGACGACCTATGGCCGGGGGACTTCCTCGAGCGGACGGTCGCCGCCCTCGAGGAGCAGCCCGAGGCCGTGGCCGCCTCATGCGACCGCCGGCGAACCTCCTCCCGTAGCGGAGCCGAGGTCATCGACACGCTGTCCCCCTTCGCGGATTCGCCCACGAGCTGGCTGTTCGCCAACGGCGGCGGCGTGCTGTCGTGCTCGCTGCTGCGCGCGCAGGCGGTGCGCGCCCTCGGCGGCTTCCAGGCTGATCTCCCCACGGGCCAGGACTCCGAGCTGTTGCTGCGCCTGAGCATGCAGGGCAGGTGGTGCCATGCTCCGGGCGCACCGGTGACGTTCCGCCGCGACGTGGCGCGCGAGCGCGGCGAGCGCGGCCACATCCGCCACGCCTACTTCGACTACAAGCGCACGTGGGCTCTCATCCACGAGCGCTTCGTCACAACGCACGGCGGCGCCGCGGCGATGCCGGATCTCTGGTGGCGCCGGGAGCTCGCCAATCGCTGGACGAGTGCCGCGCGCCAGCTCCTTGCCTGCGGACGCCCCGCCGAAGCCCGCACGAGCTACCGACGCTCGCTCCGGCACAGGTTCCGCGTCACGACGCTCTGGCACCTGGCGACGTCCTACATCCCCCGCCGGACGCGCAAGGTCGCCGGCCTGCCCAGCTCGCGCCCCAAGGGCTGGTAGCGAGCCCCACGCAGGCGCATCAGCTCGTGAGGACGTGCGCCGTCATGACGATCGCGTTGTAGACGGCGTGGGTGGCCATCGCCGCCCACAGCACGCGTGTCCGCTCGAGCACCAAGGCCGTCGCGACGCCCAAGCCGAAGATCGCGGGCAGGCCCAACGGCGGGTGCACGATGGCGAAGAGCAGCGCGCTGGCCAGCACCGAGCGAGCGACGCCGTGCGTCCTGCGCAGTCCTCCGTAGACGAAGCCGCGGAAGAGCCACTCCTCGAAGAACGGTGCGGCGACGACCACGAGCGCGAAGAGGATCCAAGACACCTCGCCTGAGCCCACGGCCTGGGACTGCGGCGACGCATCCCGCAACTCGCGCAGCGCTGGGACCACGTCGACAAGTGCCATCCATCCCATGCCGAGGGCGCCGGCGGCCGCGCCCGCCAACGCGCCGATGCCCAGCGCCCGCAGTGGGATGCCCCGGGCGAGCCCGAGCGCTGCGC
>JAHEIK010000599.1 GCA_024639415.1 Planctomycetota bacterium | reverse complement strand
ATCGCGTCGAGCAGGATGCGGATCGCATCGTCCGCTCGGCCGGCCTCACGCTGGAGCCGTGCCTGCTCGATCTGCGCACGCGTCCATGCGACATCCCCTGCTGCCTCGGCTCCGACCACGGACCTCCCTCACCGCGAACGGCCGGGCCCCCACCGAAGCCGCTCAGGCCCTGGGATTCTGCCCGAAGGACGACACGCTGGCAACGCCCAGGTGCCGGCCGTCGCTGGTTGCTCCGCGGCCGTCCCCCGGACCGGATCAAGCACGACGCCCTGCGCCAGATCACCCCTGGATCCCGCCGCTCGCGTACCGTTCCCCCCATGGCACCGGGCGGCACCCGCACCGTGAGGCTCGACCCGTGCGCGGACGCCGCGCAGGGCGCGCTGCGTCTGTGCGCGGCCCTGGAGACCTACGGACCGGATCGTGCGGCCGAGCTTGCGCCGCATCCGTTCGTCCGCTTCGAGGTGCCGCTCGAGTCCGGCGACCCGCTGGCGTGGCTGCGGCAGCACCCCGTGCTCCTGCGGGTGTTCTGGAACGGGCGCGCGTCGGACCTGGAGCTGGCCGGCGTCGGGGTGTGCGTCGAGCACGAGGGGCCGCCGCTCGAAGCGCTCGATGCCCTGGTCGGAGCGGCCGCCTCGGGTGACGCCGAGAACAGCATCCGGATCATCGGCACGATCCGCTTCGATCCCGGCCGCAGCCCCGACGCCACCTGGGCACCGTTTGGTCGCAGTCGCTTCCACCTGCCACTGCTCGAGATGCGTCGCACGGCGGCCGGCTGCGTGCTCGCATGCAATCTCAAGGCGGGCATGGCAGCACTGGAGGGCGGCAACTACGACGCACAGCGCCGCACGGCGCTGCGCGCCCTCGGTGGACGGATTCCCATGCCGCCCGCCATGCCCGGGACGCCGGCGAACATGAACAGCGAGGACGACGAGGCAGCGTGGACGGGCCGCGTCGCCGACCTCCTCACGCGCATCGCCGACGGCGGGATCGAGAAGGCGGTGCTCTCGCGCGCCGTGACGCACATCCCCGACGTGGCCGTCGACCCGATCGATCTGTTCGCGGGACTGCGTCAGCAGCAGCCCGACACCTGCCAGTTCCTCGTGCAGCCATCCCCGGCCTGCGCCTTCCTCGGCGCCTCGCCCGAGTTCCTCTACCGCCGCGTGGGACGCCACGTCCTCAGCGAGGCGCTGGCTGGAACCCGGCGCCGCGGCGCGACGCCCGAGCGGGACGGCGCCCTGGCCGGCGAGCTGCTGGGCAGCGAGAAGGACCGTCACGAGCAGGAGCTGGTGCGGCTGCACCTGCTGCGGCACCTCGAGCCCCACTGCGGGCACCTGGATGCACCGGCCGAGCCGGACCTGCGCTCGGTGCCGATGATGCACCATCTGCTCACGACCGTGGAGGGGACGCTGCACGAGGGCGTCCACGACGCAGCCCTGCTGAACGCCCTGCATCCCACGCCCGCCGTGTGCGGCACGCCGACCGTGGCCGCGCTCGAACTGCTGCGCGAATGCGAGTCGTTTGACCGCGGGCTCTTCGCGGGGCCCGTCGGCTGCTTTGGCCGCGACGAAAGCGAGGTCGCCGTGGCGATCCGCAGTGCCCTCGTGCGCGGGGATTCGGTACAAGTCTATGCGGGTGCGGGCATCGTCGCGGGCTCGGACCCGCAAGCAGAGTGGCAGGAGACGGCGTTGAAGATGCAGGCCTTCGAGCGGCTGCTGGGAGCATCCCATGCTCCGTGATGCGCCCAACTTCCAGGCGCTCTGGGGCGATCTCATCGTCGAGGAACTGGTGCGCTGCGGCGTGGACCACTTCGTCGTGTGTCCCGGTTCGCGCTCGACGCCGCTGGCGCAGGCCATCGCGCGCAACCCCAACGCGCACGCCACGCTCTGGCTCGACGAGCGCGGGGCTGCGTTCCACGCCCTGGGCATGGGGCGCGCGATCGCATGGGCGCACGCGGTGGTCACGACCTCGGGCACGGCGGTCGCCAACCTGCTCCCCGCGGTCGTGGAAGCGTCGCTCGACGGCGTCCCGCTGCTGCTGCTCACGGCGGATCGCCCTCCCGAGCTGCGCGAGGTCGGCGCCAACCAGAGCATCCGGCAGACGAACATCCTGTCCGAGCACGTGCGCTGGAGCTGCGATCTCCCGGCCCCCGACACGAGCATGCCTGCGCGTGCGTTGCTGAGCACGATCGACCATGCGGTGCACTGCGCCGTCGACGGCCATGACGGCCCGGTGCACCTCAACTGCCCGTTCCGCGAGCCGCTCGCACCGACGATCGAGCCGTGGGACGCCGCGTGGCTCGACGACGTCGAGTCCTGGGTGACGGCCGCTGAGCCGCTGCACGAGATCTGCAGCGGCGACAGCATCGACACCCTGCACGACGAGGATCTGGCCGAGCGGGTGCGGAGCGCGGAGCGCGGACTCCTCGTGTGCGGCCGGATCGCCTACCAGACGGATGCCGATGCCGTGATGGAGCTGGCGGAGCGCCTCGGATGGCCGCTGTGGGCCGACATCCGCTCGGGGCTCAGACTCGGCTGCGATGTGGCGGGCAGCCTGGCGCACGTCGACCGGATCCTGGCCGCCGAGGGCGCACCGCGACCGGACATGGTCCTGCAGTTCG
>JAHEIK010000598.1 GCA_024639415.1 Planctomycetota bacterium | reverse complement strand
GCGTAGAAGAGTCCACCGCGGGAGAGCTGAAGGTGGGAATGACCGGCCCCCTGGTTGACGGGACTGTCGTGGTCAAGTTCAAGTTGGAGTCGGTATCGATCCACAGTTGGTGGAACTACCCTGCGGGTGATCCTCGACGAGTGCCCCTTGATCCCAACGTTCCCGGTAGCTGGGGAGTCAACCAAGCGCGTGGCGTGTGGCCTGTTCCCCCGGGTTGGCGTCCTCCGGAGGCACCTCCACTTCCTGAAGACGATCGAATCGTCGTCCCACGCCGACGAGGAGCTGACGCTGGTCCTGCGCCCGGCGGCGCAGTCTTGCCGGACGGCGCCGATCGTGTCCTGGATCGCAGACTGCCGGGTTGGGGTGCTGCAGGAGGAGTCCCTGTCGCTGACGCCCACAGCCCGCTTCCGATTCCCACAGATGGTGGTGGCTGTGTCAGCAGCGCGACGTGTCCCGGCAGCCGTTGCCGGGGCTCCGCTACGTGCTACGGCGGCGATTGCCGGGGCTCATAGCTGTCGTGCGGACGAAGGAGCAGCATGCACCCGCCCACACTTGTTGTCCTGCTGGCGTCCGCGTGCCTCCTTGGATGCGCCGATGCTAGACAACCGCAAGAACGGGATGCCTACGTCGGGGTGTGGACCGCGGATTTTCGTGAGCTCGCTGAGCTGGCGTATCGGAACTACCTGGATGAACTTCGAGATGAGGCAGCCGGGGACAGAAGCGACGAGAAACTCAAGCGAGCTGCGCGCAAGCAGATTGACACGTGGATTCGCGACGCACAACTCGAAGTAGTGCTCGGTCCAAGTGGGGAGTTCACTCTCAGAACTCGCGGGCTCTACGCCGCCTCACTGCAGACGCTGACCGGCGAGTATGAGCGTACGGATGCTGGAGTAGCGTGGTCCGCTGACGTAGGGGACGGCGTCCCCCTGCAGGAACCACGTACCGGCACAATGCGCCTGGACGAAGAGGGCCAGTTCCACATGTCGCTGATTAGGAGCAAGGACGCAGTCGGCTGGCTCGCCTTCAGCTTCGAGGTCGCGCTGCGGCGTCGAGAGTAGAGTGGGGGCGAGCCGACATCGCCCTGGAGCGGCATTCGCGAACGACGCCCGCGGGAGCGCACACTCCTGACCCGCATTCCTCACTGTTGTCTCCCTCGACGTATTGCTGTCCTCCTGAAGGCAGGAAACCAGTGTTGATATCGCCTTCTCCCTTGGCCCGCCTGTTGGCGCGAGAAAGGGAGAGAGATGAGCGAGCGAAAGAGGATCGAAGAGAGTGCCGGCGGCCCGGCTACGGAGGGAGGGCGAGGCGACGAAGTCGCCGAGCCCGAGCGCAGTAGGCGGGCCGCCGGCAGCGGCTTTGCCCCCCGTGGCACGCGCAACCGTATGGCGCGTACGATCAAGCCCGTGGCACACCGCGGGACGGAGTTCACCGGCGAGCAGCGATTATTGGTGCTGGACTGCTGGTTTCGCAGCGAGTTGACAGCCACGGAGTTCGCTCCGCTGGTGGGCATCAGCACGGCGTCGCTCTACGCCTGGCGGCGCAAGTTCGAGGAAGAGGGCCCGGCGGGATTGCTGGGCCACAAGCGCGGCATGCAGGGCAGCCGGCTGCCCGAGCCGACCAAGCGCGCGATCCTGATGATGAAGGAGGCGCACCCGGAGTGGGGCCAGGACCGTATCCACGACATGCTGATCCGCACGCAGGGCCTGGAGGCTTCGGGCGGTGCGGTGCAGCGGGTGCTGAAGGAGGCGGGCTACGAGGTGGTGGAGGCCAAGACGCGTCCGAACCCGCCCAAGGCCAAGCGCTTCGAGCGCACGCGCCCGAACGAGCTGTGGCAGACGGACCTGTTCAGCTTCGTGCTCAAGCGCGAGCGTCGGCGCGTGCACGTGGTGGCGTACCTGGACGACTTCTCGCGCTTCGTGGTGGGCTTCGGCCTGCACGCGAGTGCTTCCGGCGCGCTGGTGCGCGAGACGTTCGAGGAGGGAATCGCCAACTTCGGCGCACCGGAGGAGATCCTCACCGACAACGGCGCGCAGTATGTGACGTGGCGCGGCACGAGCGCGTTCTCGAAGCTGTGCAAGAAGCGCGGCATCAAGCAGATCGTGGCGCGTCCGCGCCGGCCGCAGACGCTGGGCAAGATCGAGCGTTTCTGGGGCACGCTGCACCGGGAGTTGATCGACGGCGCGATCTTCCGCGGCATGGCGGACGCGAAGCAGCGCATCGCGCACTTCGTGGGCTTCTACAACTTCCAGCGCACGCACCAGGGCATCGACGGCCTGGTGCCGGCGGACCGCTTCTTCGAGGCTTCGGAGAGCGTGCGCCAGGCCCTGCAAGAGCAGGTGGCGGAGAACGCCAAGGAGCTGGCGCTGCACGGCGAGCCACGCAAGCCCTTGTACCTGGCCGGGCGCATCGGCGACGAGCAGGTATCGCTTCACACCGAGGGCGAGAAGGTGCTTCTGACGGGCGAGGACGGCGTGCGCCAGGAGGTGGACCTGAAGGCGCCGGGCAAGCGTGTGACCTCGGGCGAGGAGGCCCCGGGCGAGAGCGTGCTGGACGAGGTGCTGGAGGACCTCCAGGACCTCGATGAGCCTGCCTCTGAAGACGACGACACCGAGCCGAAG
>JAHEIK010000597.1 GCA_024639415.1 Planctomycetota bacterium | reverse complement strand
GAGGGCACGACGGTCTCCACGCGCCACGGGCCGGTCAAGACGGACCACATCCTGTTCATCGCGGCCGGTGCGTTCCACGTGAGCAAGCCGTCCGATCTGCTGCCCGAGCTGCAGGGGCGCATGCCGATCCGGGTGCGTCTCGATGCGCTGACGGAGGCGGACTTCGTGCGCATCCTGACGGAGCCCAAGAACGCGCTCACGAAGCAGTACATGGCCCTGCTGGGCGCGGAGAAGGTCAAGCTGAAGTTCACGGACGACGGCATCGCCGAGATCGCCCGCGTGGCGGCGAGTGCGAACCGCACGCACGAGAACATTGGCGCGCGGCGCCTCTTCACCGTGATGGAGCGCGTGCTGGACGAGGTTTCGTTCGACGGCCCCACCCTCAAGGGCGAGAAGATCCGCGTCGACCGGGAGTACGTGGCGACGCGCGTCGGCGACCTGCTCGAGGATCAGGACCTCAGCCGCTACGTGCTGTAGACGCGGCTTCGCCGCAACGAGGCTAGGGCGCTACGAAGAGACGCGCCGGGACCAGTCGGAAAGCCGGGATCGCCCGCGAGGCGGCGGCATCGCGCCCCGTGAACCGTCGCATGGCATCGGGCCACCACACCTCGATGGCCTGGGTGCGCGGATCCAACAGCCACACCTCCTCGACGCCGGCTTCAAGCAACATCACGCGCTTGACGTCGCGGTCTCGCTTCTCCGAACTGGGCGAGAGCACCTCGAACGCCACGAGGGGAATGCCGACGTCGCTCTGTTCGAGCGGAGGAAGCTCGCGAAGAACCACGACATCCGGCTGAAAGACGTTGCTGTCATCGAGGACCACGTCGGTCGGGGACATGACGACGAAGTCCGAGCCCACCAGGGGCACCAGCGCGTCGCGCACGCGTCCAGCGAGCCGCTGGTGGCCGTAGGTCGGAGCGGGGTCCCGGACCAGGGAGCCCTGGATCAGCTGCGCAGGGAATCCCTCGGGCAGCAGGTCGTACTCGCGGCGTGTGAACGTGGCACTCATCGTCGTCATGCATCCTACTCGCGCGCGCCCCGGGCGCGGTCACGCCGCGCCCTGCCTCCTCTGCGCTCTCTGCGGCTCTGCGGTTACTTTCTTCGATTCCCCTTCGGAATCACCGCCATGGAAACGTCCTACCGCTCCCACACCTGCGGCGCCCTCCGTCTCGCTGACGAAGGCGCCACCGTCAGCCTGTGCGGCTGGGTGAACTCCATCCGCGACCAGGGCGGCGTGCTGTTCGTGGATCTGCGCGACCGCTACGGCCTGACGCAGTGCACCTTCCGCGGTGACAAGGACGCCGACCTCCTCGCCGCTGCCGAGCGCGTCCGCGGCGAGTGGACCCTGCGCGTGACGGGCACCGTCATCGCCAGGCCCGACGAGGCGCGCAATCCGAACATGGACACCGGTGAGGTCGAGGTCGAAGCCACGGCCCTCGAGGTCCTCTCCGAGAGCAAGACGCCGCCGTTCCCGCTGAACGAGAAGGCCGGGGACGTCTCGCCGGAGATCCGCCTCAAGCACCGCCACCTCGACCTGCGCCGCACGCGCATGGGCGAGATCCTGCGCGACCGTGCCCGCATCGCGTCGATCATCCGCCGCGGCTTCGATGCCCAGGGCTTCCTCGATATCGAGACGCCGACGCTCGTGCGCTCGACGCCCGAGGGCGCGCGCGACTACCTGGTGCCGAGCCGCGTGCATCCGGGGCAGTTCTACGCCCTGCCGCAGTCGCCCCAGATCTTCAAGCAGCTGCTGATGGTGGGGGGGCAGGACCGCTACTACCAGTTCGCGCGCTGCTTCCGGGACGAGGACCTGCGCGCCGACCGCCAGCCCGAGTTCACCCAGGTGGACGTCGAGGCGACCTTCGTGCGGCCCGAGGATGTCTGGGGCTTCTTCGAGCCCGTCGTGGCCGAGCTCGTGAAGGAGTTCCACGGCCGCGAGGTCCCGCAGCCCTTCCGGCGCATGCCGTACCACGAGGCGCTGGATAGGTTCGGCTGCGACAAGCCCGATCTGCGCAACCCGCTGGAGCTGCAGCTCGTCAGCGAGGCGGCGGCGGGGCTCGGCTTCCGCGTGTTCTCCTCCGTCGTCGAGGGCGGCGGCATGGTCAAGGCTCTGGTCGGCCCCGGCGCCGCGTCTCTCTCACGCAAGGAGATCGACGCGCTCGAGCACGAGGCCAAGTCGATGGGTGCCTCCGGCCTTGCGTGGGCCAAGATCACCGAGGACGCGCCGACCGGCCCGATCTCGAAGTTCCTGAAGGACGACGCCGGCGCGGCATTCATCGAGTCGGTCGGAGCCAAGCCGGGCGACCTGCTGCTGTGCACCGCGGGCTCCGGCATCGTCGTCAACCGCGTGCTCTCCGCGCTGCGCGACCGCATCGGCGCACGCATGGAGCTCATCGACACCTCGCGTACCGAGGTGCTGTGGGTGACGGATTTCCCGCTGCTGGAGTGGAACGAGGAGACGGAGCGCTTCGTCTCCCAGCACCACCCCTTCACGATGCCCGTGGCGGACGACCTGCCGCTGGTCTTCGAGGCGGCCAAGGTGGGCCCCGAGAACTACGATCGCGAGAAGCTGGCCTCCATCCGCACCCAGGCCTACGACCTCGTCATCGACGGGGTCGAG
>JAHEIK010000150.1:6695-8466 GCA_024639415.1 Planctomycetota bacterium | reverse complement strand
ACGAACGGCCGCATGACGCTGCCGAACCTGCCCAACCGCACGTACGACGTGACGTTGACGGCACCGGGCTACGGCACGCAGAAGCTGCGGGGCGTACGCCCCGGCGCCGTGACGTACTTCGGGACGTTGGTGAAGCGCTAGCAAACGCCGCACAGCGGCGTTTGCTCCCGTAACCGTAACCGTAACCGATCTAGCTGCGCACGCTCTCGCCGCAGATCGGCCGGGCTCGGCGCGCGGCGTCGACGACGCGGACTCGCAGTGCGTCCATCGTCTGGCCGGTTACGGTTACGGTTACGGAGCGTGAGTGAGACGGGAACGCCCGCCCTACCCGTCCAGCACCCTGCGCGCCCACAGTTCCAGCATCACCAAGGCGTGGATCGTCTGGCCGGCGCTCTTCGCACCGTGGAGGTGATCGCGCATCAGACGCCGTGCACCGGCGGGTGAGACGAAGCCGCGCTCGCGCGCCTTCTGCCCCAGCAAGGCGTCCTCCGCAAGGTCGCGGAGGCGGCCGCGGTAGAGGGCATCCACGGGAAACGCGAAACCGTGCTTGGGCGTGCGCGCGAGTTCCTCGTCGACGGCGTCACGCACGTACGCACGCAACACCTGCTTCTGCCTTGCCCGACCGGGCCCGCCCTGCAGCTCGAGATCGCGTGCTGCCCTGCGCACCCGATGGTCCAGGTAGGGGTAGCGCCCTTCGACGGCATGCGCCATGAACGCGCGGTCCTCCTTGACCAGCAGATCCTCAGGCAGGTAGCGGGTGAGGTCTTCCGCCATCGCCTCCCAGGGCGTCGTCGGGCCCGACCGCGGCTCGGGATCCGCCACGTGCTCGAGACGCGGGCCGAGCACACTGCGCACCTCGCGCAGCGGCTGCAGACGGAGAAGCCCTCGGTAGAGGCCCTGCGGGTCCCCGGCGGCCGTGAGCAGGCGCGCGGCCTGCGGCGTGCGCCGCTCGATGACCTTGCTCACGGACGAGCGCACGAACTCGGGCACGCTGCGCAACCACGGCCCTGCCCCGAGCAGCCAGTAGCGCCGGTAGCCGCCGAAGACCTCGTCGCCCCCTGTTCCGCTCAGCACGACGCGGGCACGTCGGCCGACCTCGCGCGCGAGCCCCCAGGACGGGACCGCGCTCGAATCGGCGAACGGCTCGTCGAACGCGCTCGCAGCACCCAGGACCCACGCTGTGGGATCCTCGGGACACGACACGACGACGTGCTCGAGCCCAAGGCGGTCGGCCGTCTTGCGTGCGCGCTCGGTCTCGTCGGCCGTCTGGACACCCGGATAGCCGAGCGTGTAGGCGGGCGTCGTCTCCCGTACCAGGGCCGCGAGCAGGGCGCTGTCGATCCCGCCCGAGAGCAGGACGGCCGCCGGAGCCTCGAGCGCCAACCGGTCGCGGATGGCCGCGCGCAGTGCCTGCAGGACGTCGGGTTGCTCCGGCGCGTCGCGCGCCTCCGAGCGCTGGGCGCGCGGGATGGTCGCCACGGTGCACTCGAGGGCACCGTCGCATACGAGCACCTCGCCGGGCGACACGCGCTCGACGCCGCGCAGCGCGGTGCGCTGCGTGGGCACGGCGCCGTCGCGCAGCACATCCACGACGGCTTCCATGTCGGCCTCGACCTGCACCAATCCCGTCGCACGCAGCGCGTCGAGGGTGCTGGCGAAGACGAAGCCGTCGGCAAGGCGCGCGTAGACGAGCGGGCGCACGCCGGCGTGATCACGACCGAGCAGCAGCGGCCCGCCCGGGGCGAGGAAGGCGAAGGCGTAGTGCCCCTCG
>JAHEIK010000150.1:0-6685 GCA_024639415.1 Planctomycetota bacterium | reverse complement strand
TTCGCCATCCCCGCCGCTCGTGAAGGTCTCGCCCGCCTCGCGGAGGCTCTCCCGCAGGGCCGCGTGGTTGTAGATCTCGCCATTCCAGGCCAGCAGGGCCCCGGAAGGTCGCTCGATGGGCTGGCGGCCGGCCGCGAGGTCGCTCAGGGCCATCCAGCGGGCGCCGAACTCGACGGGCCGACTGCCCAGGTGGGCCTGCGCACGATGTCCGCCATCCGGGCCGCGCGGAGCCAACACGGCCAGCGCCCGGCCGATTCCGTCTCCTGCGCCTGCAAGCGCCCCTACCGTTCCGACGAAGCCACACATGGTCTGATCGAGTCCCTCCGAACCCTATCGGCACGACGGGCTCCGACGTTACCCTCCGAGTCATGGGCAACGACGAGAACGTCCCGGCGTCTTCATCCCTGGCGAGCGGCGGGTCCGTGCGCGTGGTGTTGAGCACCGCGCCCCCCGGCGAGGCCCAGCGACTGGCCCACGCCCTCGTCGAGGCCGGTGTGGCAGCCTGCGTGAACCTGGTTCCGGGCGTCCGGAGCGTCTACCGCTGGAAGGGGCAGGTCGCGGACGACCCCGAGACGCTGCTCATCGCGAAGGTCGGCGCGGAGCACGTCGAGGCTCTGGCCGAGCGGCTGGCCGCCCTGCATCCGTACGAGGTTCCGGAGCTGCTGACACTGACCCCGGACCAAGGACTCGCCCAGTACGTCCGGTGGCTCGGCGAACAAGCCCCAAACGCCTGATAACTAGGCTTGGGGCCTGTCTTTCCCATTCATTTCAGGGATTGTGATGCAGCCCCTGGCCGCGCCTTGTCGATAGCGACAGCACAAGAAATCGCGCCCAGACTCCACGTCCCTCCGGGGGAACCGTGTCCGCAGCCCATGCCAACCGATCGATCGACGCCTCGCCCCACGGCCTGCTGCGTCTGTACTTCCGCATCCTGCTCTCCGCAGGCGCGGCGGTGTTCCTGCTGCATGGCATCGTGGGCTTCATCACGGGCTTCGGAGACCGCTACGGCCCCGTGCTCATCGGGATGGACGCCATCCTGCTGCTGCTGGGCATCCTCGGCCACGAGCTGACCGCCCACGCGCAGACGCTCAAGCGCAAGCCGCCGGCCGGCATCATGCTGACGCTGGTCGGCATCTACCTGATTCTCTGTGCGACGGAGACCGGTGGACTCGCGAGCCCGTTCTTCATGCTCGTGCTCGTCACCTGCGTGTTCGGCGCCCTGATCCTGTCCGGCGTCGGCGCGACGCTCCTGACTGCGTTCGTGGGTGCCATGCACGCCGGCACCGCGTGGCTGCTGCCCAATGGCATCCTGCACAACGGCTGGGAAGGCATGCAGTCCGCCGTCAGCGCGGGCCGCCACATGCCGCTGTCCGAAGTCACCGCGATCGCGATGCACAGCGCGTTCCTGTTCCTGGGCTCGTGGATCGCCCACCGCCTCTCGTCGGACTTCCGTACGAAGGTCGTGACGCTCGAGGACCACGCCACACGCGACCCGCTCACGCAGTTGCCCAACCGGCGCGGCTTCATGCAGAAGATGCGCCAGGAGATCGCCCGCGCCGAGCGCTACGCCTGGCCCATCTCGATGCTCATGATCGATCTCGATCACTTCAAGATGATCAACGACGAGCACGGCCACGCCTTCGGCGACGCGGTGCTCGGACAGGCCGCCCAGGTCCTGCGCGACAGCGTCGGGCCGGTGGACCACCTGGCCCGCGTCGGCGGCGAGGAGTTCGCCGTCGCCGCCGTGGCCGCCGATCCGCAGCACGGCGCCGAGCTCGCCTCGCGCATCGTGCGGCGCTTCCGCCAGCATCCCTGGGGGGACATGAAGCCCAACCTGCGGGTGACGTGCTCCGTCGGCGTGGCGGCCCTGAACACCAGCCGCTCGGGCGCCAGCCCGGATGCGAGTCTCTCGCGCATGCTGGACGAGGCCGACCGCGCCCTCTACGAGGTGAAGGAGAGCGGGCGCGACAACTTCGCCCTCTCGGCCTCGACGGAGGACTTGGCTGCGGCGATGCGTACGCCCTCGGGCTAGGGTCCGTACGAAGAGCCGCTCGACGCACGCACGCCTGGCGTCGACCAGCCTGCCGCACCCCGCCGCGCCGCCGGTATGATCGGGCCTCCTGCCCAGGACCCCGAGGCAAGCCGATGAGCGACGAGATCACGGATGGTGCGGCCCCGGTCGAGCCCGCAGCGCAGCACGGCGTCAGCCGCCGGAAGTTCCTGAAGGAGACCGCGGGGGCAGCCGGCATCGCGACCGTCGCCTACCTCTGGTTCGACGGCTACACCGCGACCACGTACGCCGAGGACTTCGAGCCCACGCGCCCGGGTGCGGCACGCAAGACGTTCTCCGCCCAGGAGTGGAACACGCTCGCTGCAGCGTGCGATCGCCTGCTGCCCTCCAGTCCGGGCTCGCCGGGCGCTCGCGACGTCAACGCCATCGGCTACCTCGACGCGGTGCTCCAGCAGGGCCAGGTCGCGGACTCGACGCGCAAGATCGTCAAGGACGGCGCGGCGAAGCTCGACGCGCGCGCGCGAGCGAAGGGCGCCAAGGAGTTCGCCGCCCTACCGCCGGTCCAGCAGGACGCGGCCGTCCGCGTCTTCGAGACCTTCAAGGCGCCGGACGGGACCTACCCCGGCCACACCTGGCTCAAGTGGATGCTGCAGTACGTCCTCGAGGCGTTCTTCGGCGATCCCGTGCACGGCGGCAACCCCGACGAGATCGCCTGGACCTGGGCCGGCCACAAGCCGGGCTTCCCCCGCCCCGAACCGCACCAGAAGGGCTGGCGCCCGCAGGAACGCGAGTAGGGCGTGAAGTACGACGTCTGCGTGATCGGCAGCGGCGCCGGAGGCGGTGCATCCGCCGCGACGCTGGCCGAGGCCGGCAAGCGGGTCCTCATCCTCGAGAAGGGTCCGTGGTTCGACGCCGCCGAGGTGCTCAAGGACGAGATCGTGCAGTGCCGCCGCTCCGTGCTGTGGGGCAGCACCAAGGACGAGCCGCAGGTGCAGGTCACCCAGGGGTCGGGCTTCGCAGGCGCGGGCCGCACCGACCGCACGTCGATGTTCAAGAACGGCAGTCTCGTCGGCGGCTCGAGCACGCTCATGAGCGGCTTCTTCCCCCGCTTCAAGCCGGACGACTTCCGTGCGCTCTCGACCTACGGGCGCGTGCCCGACGCGACCGTCGTGGACTGGCCGCTCGGCTACGACGACCTCGAGCCCTGGTACGCCCGGGTGGAGCAGGAGCTCGGCGTCTCGGGCCGCCTGCGACCGATGCCGAAGACGCTCACCGATCGGCGCTCGACCGCGGCCTTCCCGCTACCGCCCACCCGTGAGCATCCCTTCGCCGGCTTGGTGGACAAGGCGTGTAGCGAGCTGGGGCTGCACGCCTACTCCCTCCCGCGCGCCGTTCTGCCCCACGACACGCGAGGCCGCAAGGCGTGCGACTACAACGGGTACTGCGGCAGCTACGTGTGCACGACGGGCGCCAAGGGCAGCTCGCTCGCAGCGTGGATCCCGCGCGCGGTGGCCGCGGGCGCGGAAGTCCGTCCGCGCTCCATGGTGCGCGGGCTCGTGACGGACGGCGCAGGCCGCAAGATCGTCGCCGCGGAGTACTTCGACGAGGAAGGCAAGCTGCAGCGGGTCGAAGCGCGCGTGTTCATCGTCGCGTGCCAGGCCATCGAGTCCGCGCGCCTGCTGCTCAACAGCAAGAGCAGGCATCATCCGCAGGGCTTGGCCAACGGCAGCGGGCTCGTCGGGCGCAACCTGATCTTCTCGACCTTCGGCGCGGGCTGGGGCGACATGGTGCATGCCGACTGGAAGGACGGCGGCGCGTGGATGCGCTCGGAGGAGCCGTTCATCAACCGCGAGGTGCACGACTTCTACTGGTACGACCCCAAGGATCCGAAGCGGCGCAACGCGGGCACGACGCCCGCCGGGCGCGGCATGCTCAAGGGCGGCACGCTGAACTTCCTGCTGATGCACCCCAACCCGATCGCAGGAGCGCTGATCCAGTCGTTCGGCGAGCAGCGTCCGAACCCGGCGCCCCTGTGGGGCGGCGCCCTGAAGGATCGACTGGACTACTGGTTCAAGCAGATGACCCCGATCAAGTTCGAGGTCTTCGGCGAGTGGTTCCCGGGGCCGCACGCCTGGGTCGGCATCGATCCGCAGACGAAGGACAAGTGGGGCACGCCGGTCGCGCGCATTCGCGCCTTCTCGCACAAGTGGAGCCGGGCGAACGCCCGGTTCCTGGCGCAGCGCGCGATGGAGGTCATCACGAAGATGGGCGCGCGCCATGCGCGCACGGTGCCGCGCTACGGCGGCCCGAGCGTCAATCTGCAGGCGGGCACCTGCCGCTTCGGAGACGACCCGCAGACCTCGGTCCTGAACCGCGACTGCCGCGCGCACGAGGTGGACAACCTCTACGTGACGGACGGCAGCTTCATGCCGACGGGCGGTTCGATGCCGTTCACGTTCACGATCTACGCGAATGCGCTGCGGGTCGCCGAGAAGCTGAAGAAGCGCGTGTAGCGCTTCTTCAGCCCGTGAACGTGAACGAGCCCGTCACCGTCACCGGCGTGCCCGAGACCGACGCCCATCCCCGGCGGCCGTGAACCAACCCACCGGTAACGGGCTCGTGTACGTTCACGTTCACGGCTAGGTGCCGACCGACGTACAGTCGCCCCCATGCACATCGGAGTCCTGCACGTCCGCCTGCACGTTCCCCAGGCGAACTCACTCAAGGAGAAGCGCCAGGTCGTCAAGAGCATCCTGGACCGCGCACGCAGCCGCTACCACGTCGCGGCCGCCGAGGTCGAAGAGCAGGACATCCATCGCATCGCCGTTCTCGGCTTCGCCTCGGTGAGCGGCAGCCACGGCCACGCGCAGGAGATCGTCCAGAAGATCCTCGACGGCCTGCGCATGCATCCGGCCGCGCGCCTGATCGAGCACGAGCTCGAGGTGCTGTAGCGGCGGTCCCAAGCCCTAGCGCTGCTTGATCATCGCTCGCTTGGTGAGGACGATGCGACCGGGTAGGCCGGTGTCCTTCAGCTCGATGGTCTGGCCGAACCACAGATTCACGGCGACGATCGGCTTGTCGTGGTGGGACGCGCCATCGACCTCGGTGTACGCGAGGGTGAGGCGACTGCCTGTGAGGCTCCACGTGCCGCTGCCCACGCGACGCTCGTCACCTCGCGTCGTGAGGAAGCGGAAGGTCTTGTCGCCCATCAACTCGAGGGAGACGCGCACCTCGGCGGTCTCGAGGACATACATGCCCCGGGCCTTCACGTGGGGCTTCTCGCCCTCCGGCAGCGGCGGCAGCGGGATGTGCACCTCACCGGGCCCGGGGGCGCCGTCGGGCGCAGGGACCTCCGCGGCATCGTCGGGGCTCTCGCCGCCGCACGCGGAAACGAGTGTGCAGATCCCCAGGCAGACGAGGGCGACGGCGAAGCGCTTCCAGCGAGGATGCACCGACGTACCTCCCGGGAAGACACGCAGCGAGCGACGAAGGCGGTGTGTGGTGGCCAGGGCCGGAGTTGAACCGGCGACCCCTGCATTTTCAGTGCAGTGCTCTACCAGCTGAGCTACCTGGCCCACCGCGAGGGGGCCGATGGAACAACGGCCCCGGGGCAGCCGCAAGAGGTTTCCGAGGGCGGGTTGGCTCGACCCCGTGCACAGGCACCCGTAGGGGCAATGGGAGGCGCGCCGCAGGCGCGACGAGTCTTTGCCCGGCCCGTACCTGCGTCGGAGGAACGCTGGACGACGCACGGGTCGGGCCTACAAGCCCAGGCTCGCTACGTCGGCCCGGATCTGCGCCAGCAACGCCTCCTTGGAGGGGAAGGCGCGCTCCTCGCGGATCTTGCGCACGAACTCCACCTCGATGGGCTCGTCGTAGAACTCGAAGGCTATCCCCGGCACGTGCACCTCGAGCACGGGCTCGGGCGGCAAGCCTTGCTCGCCGCCACCGAACGTCGGGCGGTAGCCCAGGTTGGCCACCGCGGCGTAGCGCTGGCCGCGCACGTCGGCAACGACCTGGTACACACCCGGCGGCGGTGCGATCTCTCCGTCCAGGTCGACGTTCGCCGTCGGGAAGCCAAGCTCGCGGCCGCGGCCGTCTCCGCGGACCACCGTGCCGAACAGCGTGTGGGGCCGTCCCAGCATCAGGCCTGCTGCCTGGAAGTCGCCCGACTGGATCGCGTCGCGGATGCGGCTGCTGGAGATCGGCTCGCCATCGAGATGGATGGACGGCGCCTCCACGACCTCGAAGCCGTGCAGCGCCGCAAGGGGTGCGAGTGTCGCGGGCGTGCCTTCGCCGCGGTAGCCGAAGTTGCTGTTGTAGCCAAACAGCAGACCGCGGATGCCGAGCCCCCCCACCAGCACGTCGCGTGTGAAGTCGTCGTACACCGTGGCGCGCATGGCCGCGTCGAACGGCAGCACCACGGCTGCATCGACACCCATGCGCTCGAGCAGCACGAGACGATGCTCGGTAGAGAGGATGTGCCGCGGCGGCGCGCCCGCTATGACTGCCATCGGGTGCGTGTCGAAGGTGACGACGACCGCCTCTCCCCCCACGCGATCCGCGAACGCGCGCAGATGCTCGACGACGTGCAAGTGGCCGCGGTGCAGACCGTCGAACACGCCGATGGTCGCGACGGGATTGCGAAACGCCGAGGGCACGAGCGCCGGGAGTCCT
>JAHEIK010000596.1 GCA_024639415.1 Planctomycetota bacterium | reverse complement strand
TCACGCAGAGCATCGTCGACGAGCGCGACCTGCCGCAGGAGCTGTCCTCGCTCCTGCGCCGCAAGGCCACGGTGTTCCAGGCGGTCACCGAGACCGGAGAGCGCGCCGGCGCCGTGCAGGTGCTGCTCCCGATCATCGTCGTGATGCTGCTGTACATGGGCATCGTCGGCATCAGCCAGATGCTCATCAGCAACACCATCGAGGAGAAGGCCAACCGCGTCTACGAGGTGCTGCTCTCCTCGGTCAGCCCATACCAGCTCATGTCCGGCAAGATCCTCGGCATCTGCGGCGTCGGATTGACACTCCTGACCTTCTGGTCGGGCGGCGGATTGCTGGCGGCCTCCCTGCAGGGATCCGGCAGCCTGGTCGGCGGGTCGCAGATCGGGCTGTTCGTCGCCTACTACCTGCTGGGCTTCCTGATGATCGCCAGCCTCTTCGTGGCGGTAGGCAGCGCATGCAACACGATCAAGGAAGCGCAGAACCTGATGGCGCCCTTGTCGATGCTCCTGGCCCTGCCGCTGATCATCTCGATGGTCACCCTGCAGGATCCCAACGGGAAGATGGCGACGATCGCCTCCTTCATCCCGCCGTTCACGCCGTTCGTGATGATGACGCGGGTCGCGAGCGTCCCGCCCCCGCCGATGTGGCAGATCGTCGCCACCCTCGGCCTGCTCGCGATCTCGACCTGGCTCGCGGTGCGCCTGGCCGCGCGTGTGTTCCGGGTGGGCATCCTGCTCTACGGCCAGCCGCCGAAGATCAAGGAGCTCTGGCGCTGGGTCCGGGCGCGCGATTGAGCGGGTCGTCCCGGCCGCGGCAGATTCGCTGCGGCGTAGCGGGGTGCGGGGCGAAGGCGCCGCAAGGAGGCTAGGACGTGGCGTGGTCTGCCACGCGAGGACGACGACGACGACGCGCCGCCGAGCATCCGCGCCGCGCTAGTCGTCGACGCGGAAGAGCTTCTCGCATAGCTCTCGCGCGATGTCCCGGTCGCCCTGCTCGAGGCGCAGCGGACTGCGCAGCGCCGTGTTCTCGCCCTCGAGGCGCGCGCGCTCGCTCAGCTCCAGATCGGTCTTCACGAGCGTGCGCACATGCCGCACGTGCTGCTTGATGTCGGCCCGGACGGTCGGGTGCTCGTAGACGCTCCGCAGCCAGCGACCGAGCAGCGGACGGCCGCGCCAGAGGTCGCCGCAGCGATCGAGGTAGTCGACGGCCGCGTGCTCGCTGTCGAGCCCCTTGTAGTGCGTGCCGCTGTAGCTCGGGACGTCCGAGACGATCTCGGAGTTCGTCAACCGCGCCACGAGGAAGAGGTTCTCGAAGATCGCGCGCCGGAACGCCCCCACCGAGCGGGTGAACTCGCCGCGGTAGAAGTAGGCCAGACCGAGGTTGTAGAGCGCGTCGGGATCGTCGCCGACGTACTGCCACTCGCGAATCGCGCGGTCGACCTCGCCCTTGCGGAAGTAGGTCTCCCCCAGCAGGAAGCGCACGTCGAGCGGATCCGCGGGAGCGAGGCGCAGGAGGCGGCGGAACATGCGCGCCGCGTCGTCGTAGGCCGCGAGCCAGAAGCGGCACAGACCGCGACCATGCAGGGCACGCAGGTAGGGTCGCGTGGCCTCGTCCGCCCACCAGCGGCTCGCTCGGCCACTGGCTTCCAAGCGGCGGCGCGCGAAGCGCAGCGCCTTGCGGAAGTCGCGATCCGCACGCTCCAAGCGGCCGAGGTCGTAGCAGGCCTTGCCGCGGCCGCACCAGGCGATCGGGCTCTCGGGGTCCATGGCCAGGGCGCGGTCGTACCACTGGAGCGCCTCTTCGGGCTCACCGCGCTCCAGATGCTGGGCGCCGAGACGGCAGTACTTGTTGACCTCGTCGGGCATGGGGGGAAGAGTCTACCGGTGCCGGGGGGCCGCACCGTGCGGCGTCCGAATGCCCGGCTGAGGCCTGATAACTGGGAGTTGCTCCGTGAGTCTCATCTTTCGCGCGCCGCTGCTGACCCTCGTCGTGCTCGCGCTGCTGGTCTTCGGGATCGAGCGCCTGATCGTCACGGACAGCGAGCAGATCGAGCGCCTGGCTGAGGAAGCCAGCGAGGCGATCCGAAGTCAGGCGTGGGAGCGCCTCGCGGGCCTGCTCCACGAGGACTTCACCTACGAGCAGCGCGACGGCCCGGAGACGGTCGAGCACGTGCGCCGTCTGGTCAAGAAGTACAAGCCCACCGACGTGGGAATCGCGCTGTTCGAGATCGAGGTCGTCGGCGAGGAGGCGCGCGCGCGGGGCGTCGTCCGCGGGACGGCGCTGGGGCGTCCCGCCCGTGTGCCGGAGAGCGCGTGGTTCAAGGAGACGGACGACGGCTGGAAGCTGTGGAAGGTCCGGGGTGGTGGGTACGTGAGGTGATGGCGTCGCCATCACCTCACCCCCTGCGCACCCTCACCCTCTCTCCCTCACGTTGCCTCCGGGGCAACCGTAGGGGCGACCGTAGGGGCGACCGTAGGGGCGACCTGAGCGAGACGCCCCTTGGGGGTGTCGAAGCGCAATGGTCGCCCGGCCCGTCACGGCCCGGGTGGGTCAAGCGTTGGCCACGGTGGTCGCCCGAGCCTCCTGGCGCTGTGCGACCCTCGCGAGGACGAACGGGTCGGG
>JAHEIK010000595.1 GCA_024639415.1 Planctomycetota bacterium | reverse complement strand
TTCAGCCTGTAAAACAAGGTGTTTCCCGACGTTTTCAGGAATCTTGAGAAGTGCCTATTTAGCTGATCGGAACCTAGGCATTCGCGAGCATTCCCTGCGTAATGCCCGGAGCCGGCAGCGTGCTTGAGCCCATGAGATAGATGTCGACTGCACGAGCCGCGCCGCGGCCTTCGTTGATGGCCCAGACGACGAGCGACTGGCCGCGGCGGCAGTCGCCGGCGGCGAATACGCCCTCGACGCTGGTCGTGAACCGGCCGTGCTCGGCGCTGAAGGTCTCCCAGTTGCCACGCGGGTTCATCGTCTCGACTCCCAGCATCTCGCCGACGGTCTTCTCCGGGCCGACGAATCCGGTCGCCAGCAGCACCAGGTCTGCGGGCCAGATCTTCTCGGATCCCGTGACCTCGGTGAACGGAGCCTTCTCGCCGGGCGTGCTCCAGTCGATCTCCACGGTCTTCACGCCCGTCAGATTGCCGCTCTCGTCGCCGACGAACTCCTTGGTGAGCACGTGGTAGGTACGTGGGTCGGCGCCCTTGCTGACCTCCGCCTCGGCATGTGAGTAGTCCACGCGGAAGATCCGCGGCCACTCGGGCCACGGGTTGTCATCGGCGCGGTGATCGGGAGGCCGGTCGAGCAGCTCCAGGTTGATCACGCTCGCGCAGCCGTGACGCAACGAGGTGCCGATGCAGTCGGCGCCCGTGTCGCCGCCGCCGATCACGATGACGTCCTTGTCCTTGGCCGAGATGAACGCGTCGTCGGCGAAGTCCGAGTCCAGCCAGCTCTTCGCGCTGCGCGTCAGGAAGTCCATGGCGAAGTGGATACCGCGCAAATCGTGCCGCCCGGGTGCGTTGCCCGTGGGATCGAATGGGCGTGTGGCACCCGTGGCGAGCACCACGGCGTCGAACTGCTCCATCAGCTCCTTCGGGTCCACGTAGCGGACCTGGACGCCACGCTCTTCCATGATCTGGGTCATGTGGCCGGAGGCGAAGTCCTCCTTATTGCCGACGTGGACTCCGGTGACGAACTCGATGCCCTCCCGGCGAAGCAGATCTACGCGGCGCTCGACCACGTCCTTGCCCAGCTTCATGTTGGGGATGCCGTACATCAGCAGGCCACCGATGCGATCGGCGCGCTCGTAGACGGTCACTTCGTGGCCCACGGAGTTGAGCTGATCGGCGCAGGCCAGCCCGGCAGGTCCGCTGCCGACGATGGCGACGCTCCTGCCGGTACGCGTCTCGGGGGGCTCGGGGGTCACCCAGCCCTCCTCGAAGCCTCGATCGATGATGGCGTTCTCGATGTTCTTGATCGTGACCGCGGGCTCGATGATGCCGAGCACGCAGGCGCCCTCGCAGGGGGCAGGGCAGGCGCGGCCGGTGAACTCCGGGAAGTTGTTCGTCTTGTGCAGGCGGTCGAGCGCGTCGCGCCAGCGCCCCTGGTAGACGAGGTCGTTCCACTCGGGGATCAGGTTGTCGATCGGGCAACCCGTCGCCGACTGGCAGAAGGGCACGCCGCAGTCCATGCAGCGCGCGCCCTGCGTCGCGAGCTGCTGCTCGTCGGGGGCGGTGAAGATCTCGCCGTAGTCCCGGACCCGCTCGGCCGGGTCCCGGTAGGGGACCGGATTGCGCTCGAACTCCATGAAGCCCGTCGACTTACCCATGAGCGGCCACCAGCTCCTTCTCCTTGCGGGCCTCGAGCACCCGCTTGTAGTCGGTAGGCATGACCTTCACGAACTTGGGGAGGCTGGTCGACCAATCGTCGAGCACCCGCTGCGCGACTTCCGAGCCAGTGGCGTCTCGATGCTCGCTGATGAGGGCTTTGAGCTCCGCTATGTCCCCTTGGGCCTCGACGCCCTCCAGCTCGACGAGCTCCATGTTGCAGAGGCTCTCGAAGTCGCCCGCCTCGTCCAGCACGTAGGCGACCCCGCCCGACATGCCGGCGGCGAAGTTCCTGCCGGTCGGTCCGAGGATCACGGCCCGCCCCCCGGTCATGTACTCGCATGCATGGTCGCCGACGCCCTCGATCACGGTCCAGGCGCCGCTGTTGCGCACGCAGAAGCGCTCGGCCGCACGACCGCGGAAGAACGCCTTGCCGCTGGTCGCGCCGTAGAGGCAGACGTTGCCGACGATGATGCACTGCTCGGGAGCGAACGTGCTCTCCTTCGGCGGGTAGAAGATCAGGCGCCCGCCGGAGAGGCCCTTGCCCACGTAGTCGTTTCCGTCGCCTTCGACCTCCATCGTGATGCCGCGGCAGACGAATGCCCCGAAGCTCTGGCCGGCGCTGCCGTTGAACTTGAGGTGGATGGTCTCGGGAGGCAGGCCGTCCTCGCCCCACCGCTTCACCACGTTGTGGCTCAGGATCGTGCCGATGGTCCTGTTGGTGTTGATGATGTCGAGCTCGGCTTGAACCCTGTCGCCGTTTTCCAGCGCGGGCTTGGCCAGCGTGAGCAGTGTCGTGACGTCGAGCGCCTCGTCGAGCCCATGGTCCTGCGAGATCGTGCACCGCACCTCGACATCCGGCCGAGGCTTGGGCGCAGGGGTCAAGATCGGCGTGAGGTCGAGGCCGTCGGCCTTCCAGTGCTCGATGGCCTTCTCTGTCTCGAGGTACCCGACCTGGCCGATGAGGTCGT
>JAHEIK010000594.1:2112-2628 GCA_024639415.1 Planctomycetota bacterium | reverse complement strand
TCAGGGCCCGGCGCAACCTCGTGCGCATCCTGCTCCAACTGGGCAAGGACGACGAGGCCCGCGAGGTGCTCCGGACCGATCTCCCGGTCATCGAGAAGGCGCGGGGCGCGGGCCATCCGACCGTTGCGCGCACGCTGCGCCTGCTCGGGGAGATCGAGCGTCGCGCCGGCCGATTCGAAGCGGCGCTCGAGCACTTGGAGCGGGCTCGCTCGATGTTCTCCGAGCGGCTGGGTGATGGCCACCAAGACGTGGCCCGCACGCTGAGTGTCATGGGCAAGAGTCACCTGGAAGCGGGAGAGATCGAGAAGGCGCGTGCGGCGTTCGGCCGCAGCATGGAAATCGATGCGGCCACACTGCCGGCGCACCATCTGACGCAGGCCTGGACCCGGCGCCACCTCGCGCTCCTCGAGCGTCAAACCGGCGACCTCGCCGCGGCGGAGACACTCCAGCGGGCGGCACTCGACATCGTTTCCGCCCACCTGGGCCTGCGCTTCGCCGATCTCCAAGGCTACGAGC
>JAHEIK010000594.1:0-2102 GCA_024639415.1 Planctomycetota bacterium | reverse complement strand
TCAAGCTAGCGCAGTGCGTGCGATTCCACCTGGACACCTGGCTCCACCTGGCCGCCGAGCTCGATCAGACGGGCTACCCGGAAGTCCTGCGCGTTCGCGGCCTCGCCACACGGACCGCCGCATGGCAGCGCGCCATGCTGCGCCACGCCAAGCCCGAGACGATCGCGCGCATGGAGGATCTGCGTGCGCTCAACCGTCGCCTGGCCGCCCTGTCGGCCGACATGCCCCCGGTATTCGAGAAGAAGAAGCGGGCCCGCTGGCAGGCATCGTGCGGAGCCCTAGGTGCGCAGCGCGACAAGCTGGCCCGCACACTGGCCGCCGCCGCCACGCAACTGGGCGAACCGCCGGCACGCCGGTCCGTCGGGGTCGCCGACCTGCAGGCGCGGCTCGCGCCCGGTGAGGCCCTGGTGGACACCCTGCGCGTACGTGACCGGTACGTCGTCTGGGTGCTGGGGTCGAAGGGCGCCGTGCAGCGGATAGACATCAAGGACGCCGATGCCCTCGATGAGCACACCGAGCGCTTCGCCGAGCTCGCCGCACGCGCGGAAGACGACGCTGATCCTACGTCCTTCCGGGCCACGGGCACTCGCATCCGAGAGCAGCTCTGGGCGCCCATCCAAGCGCGACTGCCAGAGGGCACACGCACCATCCACATCTGCCTCGACGCGGGGCTGGCCGCGCTGCCGTTGGCGGCAACCCCGGGCAAGAGCGCCGGCACGCACCTCCTCGACGACTTTCTGCTCGTACACCATGCCCTGCCCCATGAGCTCCTCGCTATCAAGCGCGCTACCGATGCGGCTGACGGTGCGCTGCTGGTGGGCGACGTGGACTACGCGGTGGCTCGGCAGGATTCCGTGCAGGTGCCCACGCAGCCTGCGCACACGCTAGCGGTCATCGACCGCGCGCGGCGCGGCAAGCGCTTCGCCCGCCTACCGGAGACGCGGGTCGAGGTCGCAGCGGTTCGCAAGCATCTCGGGGCCCCGGTCACCACGCTCACCGGTGCAGGCGCCTCCGAAGCCGCAGTCTTGGCCGCGCTGCCGGGCCGGCGGCTGCTGCATATCGCCACGCACGGCTTCTTGCACACCAACCCCAGGCGCGGGCTCAAACGCCGGGGCGCAGCCTGGCTCGGGGCCGATCTCGAGCGCCACCTGGCGGCGGGGCACGATCCCATGGTGCTGACGGGCCTCGCCCTGGCGGGAGCGAACAGCAAGGCTGCGCAGGGCACGCTCGACGGCATCCTCACGGCGCTCGAGGTGTCGCATCTGGACCTCGACGCGGTCGACCTCGTCGTGCTCTCCGCCTGCGAAACGGCCCTGGGCAGACCCGAGGCCGGCGAGGGCGTGCTCGGCCTCGTGCAGGGCTTCCAGATGGCCGGCGCACGGAAGGTCATCGCCAGCCTGTGGAAGGTGGACGACGAGGCCACGCGGATTCTGATGGAGCGCTTCTACGCAGGCCTGACGCGTGAGGACGATCCGCTCTCACCGGCAGCGGCACTGCGCGCAGCAGCCCGCAACCTGCGCGGCGCGAAGGGCGAGCGCGATCGTAGCTTCGCAGCACCCCGCTACTGGGCGGCCTTCGTAGCCTACGGCCGATAGCGCTCGTGCGCGCCTCCTCGTGCCCAAGCTGCGCTCCCGCCCGGGACTGTCTCCACGTGCTTCCCAGGAACCCGAACATGCAGGGTGGTCCAGCCTGTTTTGGCGCAGCCATGTTGAGGTCCCTCGACGAGACGTTCGCGCGCAGACGCGTGAGCACCCTCTGACTGTGCAGCGAGCTGGTCGATATGCTCGCGGGACGAGACCCGCAGGCCGTCTTCGCTGCCTCGAACTCGGAGTACGGCCGCTGGGCGAGCTACGCCACGCACACCGGCGCCTTGTTCCTCGGCCCGCTCACTCCGGCCTGCGCCTGCCTGCCGACGAGCCCGACGACTCGAGCGCTGCAGGCGCTCGAACACGCAGCGGCGCCCCTAGGCCTGTGCGGCCATCTCCAGGAGGGCGTCGTGCATCGCGACCATGCCCCACGTGTCGAGGCGGCAGTAGGCCTGCAAGGCCTCGCGCTGGCGCTTCCGCTCGTCCGCGGACAGGTCCTCGGCCCCCAGCACCAGT
>JAHEIK010000593.1 GCA_024639415.1 Planctomycetota bacterium | reverse complement strand
TCCTCGGCGCGTTCCGCGAGGCCATGCGGACGGGAGACACGGCACGCGCCTCGACGCTCCTCCTGCGGGCGCCGCGCGACCTCGTCCAGGCGGGCCTGAGACCGGACGAGACCGTCGCGCTCGGCGACGCCCTGGCCCGGAGCCGCGAACCCAGGCGAGCGGCAGCCGCCTACGACGTCGCGCTGCGCCAGCACCCGCAGGGAGCGGACGCGGCGGCCGCGCACCTGGGCGCGGCACGCGTCCTTCTCGAAGACCTTCAGCAGCCCACCTCGGCCTACCAACACGTCGTCGATGCCCTGCGTGCCGGCGCCACGCCGAGCCAGCAGGAGGAGGCGCGAGCCCTGATCCGTCGCATCCAGGGGTCGGTGACGCGGCTCCCGCTCGGTGCCGTCCAAGCGTGATGCCGTTCGGAATTGACGCTGGACTCGAGTGACCCGCGCCTCTTGGATGGGCACGGTGACGCCCCGAAGGGAGCCCTCCATGACGAGCGAACCGCTCACCTCGAACGAGCAGAACGCCCACATCGGAGCCGAGCTCGACGCGGCGACGCGGCAGCTGGAACCCCTCGTCGAGGAGAGCAGCGAGGTCCGCGAGAGAATGGAGGCCTTCCGCCGGCGCTACGAGCACCGCGGCCCCCACACGCCGCTCTCGCCGGCCACGCTGCACGAGATCCGAAAAGGAACGAAGCACTACCTGGACCTCCAGGAGGGGCTGGCGGACATGACCGTCCGCACCGAGCCCTTCGCAACCGTGTCGACAGCCGCGCTGGACCGACACGGCGTGGAGCCGGTGGTGCGCGAGAAGGGCGTCGCAGCGTCGCTCGCCGCCGCCACGACGCTCTACGACAACTACATCGCGATGCTGCCTCTGCTCGCCGACAAACACTTCCGACGGCTGGTGAACCGTCCGGACCTGGGCTACGGAATCGGGAAGGACGACCTGTGGCACATGGTGCGGCAACTCAACAACCCGCACAGTCGGAAGCGCCTCGTGCACCTCGTCGACCGATGGCAAGGAGGCCAAGGGAGAAGTCCCGGGGATCCGACGCTCGAGGCGCTGGACGAGACGATCGCATCGAGCGCCACCTATCGGCACGTCCAGGACGCGACGCTCGCTCGCGTGCTCCCGACCACCGCGCTCGCCCGACGGGTGCGCGCCCTCGATGGCCTCGCGGAGCTGGGCGACTCCGCGATGTACGCCGTCTCCGAGGCGTTCGGAAACGCCATCGGCAGCGTCGAGATGCGCAAGGGCAAGCTCTGGCAGCGCGAGGACGTGCTGGGCCACCTCCACCGCGTGCTCCAGCCGCTCGACCTGCTCCTCGAGAAGACGCCGTTTCGACTGACCGACTACTTCATCCCCGGCCACTTCGGGCACGCCGCGATCTGGATGGGGAAGGCCAAGGAGATCCGCCGGCTCGGCGTCTGGAAGGACGATGCGATGCAGGAGGAGCGGCTGCAGGCCTGCCGCCCCCTGATCGAGGAAGGGCGGGGCGTGCTCGAGGCGTTGCGGCCGGGCGTCGAGCTCAACGCGCTGCGGGTCTTCGCCAACGTGGACGACCTGGCGATCTTGCGCCCGACGCACCTGAAGCGCAGCGAGAAGCGAGAGTCCCTGATTCGCGGGTTCCATCAGGTGGGCAAGGAGTACGACTTCAACTTCGACGTCGAGACGACCGGTACGATCGTCTGCTCCGAGCTGCCCTATCACGTCTACCCCGGCGTCGAATGGACCACGGAGGAGCAGCTGGGGCGCTTCACCATCAGCCCGGACCAGGTCGCCTTGCAGGCCCTGGGAGGCGATGCCGCCTTCAAGCTCATCGCCTTCTATCACGACGGCGCGCTCGTTCCGCAGCGGGACGCCCTGAGGACGATGAAGGCGCTGGTGACGTAGTCAGGCCCCGTTCTCGGGCGCCAGATGCCCGTCCAAGCACGTTTCTTGCCCCTTGCGCCGAGCCCGGAGTCTCGGAACCTGCGTTCTCTGCGTACCTTGTGCCCGGAGGACGCCATGGCGAGCCGTATGTCGAATCGGGATCGCATCCAACGCATGGCGCAGGAGGCGGAAGCCGCCAAGAAGGAGAAGGCCGTGGCTGCCAAGGCGAAGCCGAAGAAGAAGGCCAAGAAGGCGGCCCCCAAGAAGGCGGCGGCGAAGAAGAAGGTCACGAAGAAGAAGCCGGCCGCGAAGAAGGCCGCCCCGCGCAAGAAGGCGGCCGCGAAGGGGCGCGTCAAGATCGTCTGGGCCGTCTGTGTCCCGGCCGGCAAGGCGCTGAAGATCTTCCCCTTCCGCGAGAAGGCCGAGGCCCAGGCCGAGGCGGAGAAGCTCACGGCGAAGAAGGGGACCCTGCACGTCGTGCGCAGCGAGCGGCAGCCCATGGAGCCGGACGAGTAGGCCCGGAAGGCCGCCCGCTCGTCGCCGCCGGGCCCACGTGCCCCCGCGCCTCGCGCACAATCCCCACCGTCTTGGGGAGTCTCGCGATGAGCCGATTCGGGCCTCTGCTCGTTCTCGTGTCGTTCCTGGCCGCAGCGCTCGGAACCGCCCACGGGGGCGATCTACCGCTCACCGCACAGGACGCGCTGCGCGGCCGTGACCTGCGACCCGCGGAGCACCTGCTCATCGCACCGTCGCTGCGGGTCATG
>JAHEIK010000592.1 GCA_024639415.1 Planctomycetota bacterium | reverse complement strand
CGGCGGCGGGCTTCTTCGCGGCAGGCCTCTCCGCGGCAGGCTGCGCCTTCGGGGGCTTGACGACGGGCGGCTGCGGAGCCGGGTCCTCGGCCGGTGCGGCCGGCTCCGGATCCGCGGCCGGAGGCGGGAAGTCCTCCGGCGGCGGCTCGTCGGCCCACGCCGTCACGCCACCCCAAGCCAGGCAGGCCACGACGGCCGCCATGCTGACCCATCCGATGATTCCGTGCTGCTTCATGACGAAACTCCCGCTCGCAGGATGATAAAGGCCATCAGCACGTGGACGACCAACACGCAGCCGATTGCGAGGGATTCGAGGGTTCGGGCGATCGTCCGGCCGCGCGTATCGTCCCCCAGCACCTTCTTCGTGCGCTCCAGCACCGGGTACCACCAGAAGAGCAGGCTCCAGGAGGCCAGGCTCATCAGCACCATCAAGGCAGCCCACGAGACGTGCAGGCGGGGCTCCGCAGGGTCCGGGAAGATCACCAGGAACGGGATCGCGCCGTAGGAAAGCACGGCGATGACGGCGCTGGCCTGCAGGAGGCGGCTGGCCTTGAGGCGCTTGAGCGCGAAGTCCCGCAGGCTGCCTCGGCCGGGCACCAACTCCGGTAAGGGCTTCGGTGCGTCCTCACCACGCGGGCCGGCCGCTTCAGGGTCATCGGGCACGGACAAGCAGGCTCCAAGCGGCGGGGCGGCGGGCCTGAGGATGGTACACGGGGCACGGGACCAGGGGCGCGGGAGCGCCTGGGGCGGCCGCGCCGGGCGCGGACGTGAGGGCGTGGCAGTCAGAGAGAGGGGCTGTGGGGGGCTCAGCCGGCCAAGAAGGCTCTCGCAGCCTCGGTCAGCATGGGCAGCACCTCGTTGACGTCACCCACGATGCCGTAGTCCGCCACCTTGAAGATGGGGGCCTCGGCATCCTTGTTCACGGCGACGATCACCTTGCTGCTGCTCATGCCCGCCAGGTGCTGGATGGCACCGCTGATGCCGGCGGCGACGTACAGCTTGGGCGAGACGGTCTTGCCCGTCTGGCCGACCTGCTCGGCGTGCGGGCGCCAGCCGGCGTCCACCACGGCGCGGGAGGCGCCGTTCGCCGCCCCCAGCACGGCCGCCAGGTCCGTGATCAGGGTCCAGTTCTCCGGCGTTCCGAGGCCGCGGCCACCGGCCACGATCGTGTCGGCTTCGGTGAGCTCGAGCTTCTTCTCCCCGGCCGCGACGACCTCGCGCAGGCGCACACGCGCCGCGCCGGCATCCACCTCGAGCGCTTCGGTGGCGGGCTCGCGCGGACTTTCCTGCGGCTGTACGGCGTTGGGGCGCAGCGAGATCACGGCCGGGCCTGCGGCGGCCAAGCGTGCGAGGGCCTTGCCGGCGTACTTGGGCTTGACGGCCGTCAGGCGGTCGCCATCGACGGCGGTCTGGACGACGTCACTCATCAGCGCCCAGCCGAGACGGCCGGCCACGAAAGCGCCCAACTCCTTGCCGAGCACGGACGCAGCCATCACGACCGCGCGCGGCTCCGTCGCGGCGATGGCCGCTTGCAGCGCCGCCGCCTGCGGTGCGAGCAGGTGCCGGCCGAAGGCCTCGCCGTCCACGGTGTAGACGTGGTCGACGCCGTGGCGCCCGAGCACGCCTTCGGGTGCAGCGCCGCCGGTCACCAGTGCGACGAGGCGCCCGCCGAGGGCATCGGCGATCGCGCGGCCCGCCGTGGCGACTTCGGCCGCGGGCTTCTTGAGGACGGCGCCGTCAGCGCCGTGTGCGGTCTCGAGGTAGATGAGGACGTCGGCCATCAGAGCACCTTCTTCTCGTTGCGCAGGCTCTCGAGCAGGGAGCGCATGCCGTCCGCTGTGGGCTCGATCTGGACCATCTCTCCGCGCTCAGGCGGGAGGTCGAGGCCCACGAGTTCGGTCGGGTCGTCGCCGGTGACGAGGTCGACGCCTGCCAGCGGCTTCTTCTTGGCGGCCATGATGCCCTTCAGGCCCGGATAGCGCGGCTCGGCGAGCCCCTTCTGCGCCGTCACGACGGCCGGCAGGTCGACTTCCAGGATCTCCGTCTCGCCGTCGATCTCGCGCTCGACGACGGCCTTGCCGTCCTCGATCGCGAGCCCGTGGGCGAACGCGACGCACGGGATGTCGAGCGCGGCAGCCAGCATCGGTCCGATGGCGGCGTCGTCCTCGTCCGTCGCCTGCTTGCCGCACAGCAGCAGGTCGTACTCGCGCCCTGCGATCGCGCCCTGGAGCGCCGTCGTCGTCGCGTGGGGGCCAAGCGCATCTTCGCAGACCGCGTGGAGCGCCTCGTCGGCGCCCATGGCGAGCGCGGTGCGCAGCTCCTTGGTCGCCGCGGCCGGGCCGACCGTCACCACGGTGACGCTGCCTTCGCCCGCGCCGTCGCGCAGTTGGATGGCCTTCTCGACCGCCATCTCGTCGTAGGGGGCCGTGGCGAACTGCACGCCCCCCAGGTCGATGCCCTTGCCGTCGGGGCCGATCTTGACACGCGTCTCGGTGTCCACGACGCGCTTGATGCAGACGATGATCTTCACGGGTGGTGACCCTCCAGAACCGCCGGGGAAGCTGAGTCTACGGGGCCGGGGGCGCGGGTCGGAAGGGAGGTCGGAGAGTGCTCGCCGCTCTCCAGCGCCGG
>JAHEIK010000591.1 GCA_024639415.1 Planctomycetota bacterium | reverse complement strand
CCGCGGCATGGCCTTCGTGGTGCTCGCCGTGATGGGTGCCAGCCTGATCTGGCGGCGTCCGCTCGACATGCGGGTCCTCAGCGAGGCATCGGTCCTCTACTCCTGGGTCGTCCTGATCTGGGTGGTCGCACGCTTCGTCGATGTCGGCATCCGCGGACAGATGGAGGCGGCCTTCGCGCTGGACTTCGCCAGCAAGCTGTTCCTGCTGGAGTACCTGGTCATCCTCGCACCTGCGGTGGTGCTGCTCTCGCCGAAGCTCAACCAGATCCCGCGCGTCGTCTTCGTGATGTCGGTCGTCACGTGCGTCGGCGGCCTGGCCTACCGCTTCATCCCCACGACCATCGCCTACGACCCCGGCGCCGGCTTCAACTACTTCCCGTCGGTGCCCGAGATCCTCATCACCACCGGGCTCGTGTGCTTCTCCATCGCGCTCTTCAGTGCGGCCGTGAAGCTCTTCGCGATCCTGCCCGCACCTCTCAGCTCCTGGTATGCGCTCTGGGACTACCTGCGCACGCGCTTCCCTGACGATTATCGGAAGGATGCCCATGGCAACCCGACTAACCGTTGATCCCGTCACCCGCATCGAAGGCCATCTCCGAGTCGACACAGAGATCGACGGCGGCGAGGTCAAGAAGGCGTGGTCCTCCTGCACCATGTGGCGCGGGATCGAGAACATCCTGCTCGGGCGCGACGCGCGCGAGGCGTGGCTGTTCACCCAGCGCTTCTGCGGCGTCTGCACGACGGTGCACGCGATCGCCTCGGTGCGAGCCGTCGAGGACGCGCTGAAGCTGCAGATCCCGCCCAACGCGCAGTTCATCCGGAACCTGATCCTGATCGCCCACGGCTTGCACGACCACATCGTGCACTTCTATCACCTCTCCGCGCTCGACTGGGTCGACGTCACGACGATCCCGAAGGCCGATCCGAAGGCCGCGGCCGCGTTGGGGGAGACGTTGGGCAACTGGCCCGGGAACTCCGTCAAGGAGATGAAGCGCGTCCAGGACGCCATCACCGGCTTCGTCTCGCGCGGTCAGCTCGGCATCTTCGCCAACGGCTACTGGGGTCACCCGGCCATGAAGCTGCCGCCGGAGGTGAACCTGCTGGCGGTCGCCCACTACCTGCAGGCGCTGGACGTGCAGCGTGAGGCCAACAAGGTCGTAGGCATCCTGGGCGGCAAGACGCCGCACATCCAGAACGTGGCGGTGGGGGGCGTGCAGAACGCCATCAACCTCGACCGCATCGGCGCCATGAACATGGATCGCCTGTACCAGATGAAGAGCATCCTCGAGAAGGTGAAGACCTTCGTGCAGGAGGTGTACTTCACGGACTGCTGCGCGATCGCCGCCCACTACATGGACTGGTTCGGCTACGGTGCCGGGGCGCAGAGCTACCTCGCCGTGCCCGACCTCCCGACCGACGCCGCGGCCACGGCCTTCGACCTGCCCGGCGGCGTCATCCTGAACGGCGACCTGGCCGGCGTGAGGCCCATCCAGAGCTGGAACGACCAGCCCTTCCGCGACTTCGTCGCGGAGGACACCGCCCACTCCTGGTACCGCGGCAAGGGCCTCAAGCAGCCCTGGCAGGGCGTCACGGATCCCACGTACACCGGCTGGAAGGAAGACGGCAAGTACAGCTGGGTGAAGGCCCCGCGCTACGACGGCCAGGCCATGGAGGTCGGGCCCCTCGCGCAGATGCTGGTGGGTTACGCCTCGGGCGACGAGCTGGTCAAGAAGTGGGTCGACAAGGCGCTGGCTACCGTCGGCGCCATCGCCAAGACGAAGGTGACCCCGGACAAGCTCATGTCCACGCTCGGGCGCCACGCCGCCCGCGCCGTGCGCTGCGCGATCCTCGCCGACCTCGCACTCAAGCACTGGGAGCTGCTCGCGAACAACGTGCTCTCCGGCGACACCACGATCTTCGAGACGCCGGTCTTCCCCAAGGAGTCCGAGGGCGTGGGCATGCACGAGGCGCCGCGCGGGACCCTGTCGCACTGGGTCGTGCTCGAAGGCAGCAAGATCAAGAACTACCAGGCCGTGGTGCCCACGACCTGGAATGCGAGTCCGCGCGACGAGAAGGGTCAGATCGGTCCGTACGAGGCTTCGCTCGTCGGCAACCCGGTCGCGGTGCCGGACCAGCCGCTGGAGGTCATCCGGACGCTCCACTCCTTCGATCCGTGCATGGCGTGCGCGTGTCACACCTTCGATCCCAAGGGGAACGAGCTGGGGCACGCGAAGGTCCTCGGATGATCGGCGTCTACGGCCTGGGGAACGTGCTGCTCTGCGACGACGGCTTCGGCCCCAGCGCCGTCCGCCGCCTCGAGGCGCGGTACGTGTTCCCCGACGAGGCCGTGATGCTCAAGGATCTCGGAACGCCCGGCCTCGACCTGGCGTACCACCTGCTCGATCTCGATCTGCTGTTGTTCCTCGACACGCTGAGCCTGGACGAGGCGCCGGGCTCGATCCACGTCCTCGACAAGGCCGACCTGCTACGCGAGGACGTGCAGGGCCTTCGTCAGAGCACGCACGAGGCGGGCATCCGTGAGGCGATCCAGACCGTGGATCTGGTCGGACGGGGACCGGCCGAGATCCGGTTCTTCGGCGTGGTGCCGGAGTGCCTGGAGTCGGGTGTCGGTCTCAGC
>JAHEIK010000149.1 GCA_024639415.1 Planctomycetota bacterium | reverse complement strand
GGATCTCGCCGCTGGCGATCGGCAGGCGCAAGCCCAATCCCACGTGCAGCAGCGAGTGCGTGAGGAGGTTCATGAGCGGTACGTCGAGGACGAGACGCTTGCGCAGGCGCCAGCGCAGCAGGCATGCCAGCAGCGTCTCGACGACGATGGTGATAGCCAGCGCGAAGACGTAGCGCTCCATCAGGCGGCCTCCGGCAGCGGCGCCAGGGCGGCGAGCAGGACCGGTACCTCGATCCACGCGTGGACGAGCGCGAACAGTCCATAGACGGCCCGTGCGTCCGGGAAGGACCACGCGTGGGCGAGGAAGCCGCCCACGGCGACGACGGCGAGCAGCGGGATCCAGATCCGCCGTGCCGGCCAGCGTACGTAGACCCTACGCGAGGCGGGACCCGGCGCGCCAAGTCGCGGCAGGATGCCGATGACGACGGCATAGTGCATGCACTGCAGGTAGGCCGCTGCGGCGAAGAGCGCGAGCGCGTCCACGCGCTGCTGCCACGCCGCGGGCAGGAACGCGCCGAAGTGCTCGCGCGCCTCGCCCGTGCCCAGGGGCCCGGTCGTCGAGGACGCTGCGCCCAACGACTCCATCACGGCCTGCGCCGTACCACTTGCGATCAGGAGCGGCACGGCACCGAAGAGCAGGGTGGCACCGACGAGCCAGCGTGCTCGTCCGCTGTGGTCGAAGCGCTCGGCAAGGAACCCGATGGGCGTGAGGTTGTGCAGCACCGCCAGCAGTGCGAGGGTCGCGAGTGGTGCGGCGAGCGCACCGTAGCCGAGCAGGCACGTGATGAGCACGGCGATGAGGCGACGTGGCCAGGGCGCGTGGCGTAGCGGGATGAGCGCACCGATCGCCAGCGCGGTCACGAGCATCAGTTCCCCGGTCGCAGCGTGCGGGAGCACGGCGCCGGTCGTCATGGGCACCAGCCGCAGCAGGACGATCAGGGCCAGGATGCCGAGCCAGGCGGTCGTGAGGGAGCGGGGGAGGCGTGGAGCGAAGCGTCCGTCGACGTAGCGTAGCTCCGTCAGCACGTGCACGAGGCCGAAGGTGGCGAGCGTCAGCGCGTAGGTCGCCAGGGGCGCCAGCGTGGCGGCGGCACACGCCAGCAGTGCGGCGACGCCGAGGAAGCCCCAGGCGCCGCGGGACAGGCCCGTGGTCACGCGCTGGCGGGGGCGGCCGCCCGGCGGCGGTGGAGGACCAGCACGATCAGGCCCACGGCGGCGACGGCCGCGAGCAGGAGGAGGATCAAGTTGCGGCGGGTGCCGGCGTTCTCGATCTCCTTCGCGGACAGTTCCTTGCCGTTGCGATCCAAGTAGCGCGCGGCCACGAGCTTGGTGCGGATACGGCCGCCGTCGATCGACGTGATGCGCAGGCGCTGCTCGATGCGGTAGACGGGGTCCGCGTCTTCCGTGCTGCCGCGTCCGGGATGCACGTCCGGCGCGTAGGCGAACCAGGCCGGCGGCTTCTTCATGATCTCCCGCAAGCCCGTCGACGTACCGCCCTTGGCCTTCTGCATGCTGCGCTTGAAGGCCTCGAGCTTGTCGTGGCGCACGGCGATCACGGTCGTCCCGTAATGGGCTACCGGCACTTCCTGGCCGTGCGCGAACGGCAGCAGGGGCCAATGCGGCTGGGGCACCGACAGGACGTGCCACCAGTGCTTGGAGCCGGCCTTGGCCTCACGCGGCTGCGGCTTGCCTTGCGCGGCGGCCTTGGGTGCGGCGAGAGGCTTCTTCGCGGGCGGCAGCAGCAGGTCCTTGCCGACTTCGAGCTTCTCGGGCTTCACGGCCGGATTGAGTTCCGCGATTTCCTTCCAGCGCGAGGTCGCGCCGAGATGCGCCTTGGCGAGCTTCTGGAGCGTGTCGCCGGCGGCGATCTTGTGGATGCGCGTCGTGTAGTCCGCGTACACACCGAAGTCGAGGATGACCGTCGTGCTCTGGTTGTGCGTGCCCTCGATGACGATGTCTGCCCCCGCAGGCGCAGCGGCCCATCCGGAGAGCAGCAGGTAGGCCAGCAGACTGCTAGCGGACAAGATCAGCTTGGCTCGACACGACATGGGCACACCTCCGACCCTCTGAAGATACGGACGGGTGGCGCGGGCGCTGCGCAAACCTGGCGCAAAACCGCTCCGTCGGAGCGGATGCCGTCGCTTAGGCCTCGACCTCGGCGGTCGGAGCGCTCGCGCCGACCTCTACGGTCGTCGCTCAGGCCTCGACCTCGGCGGTCGTCGCCTCGCTCTCGGTCGTCTCGGGTGCGGGGGCCGGTGCGTCGGCCTGCTTCTTGGCCTTCGACTGGATCATCCCACGGGCGCCGAGCACCTCGCGCAGGCGCGTGGCCTTGCCGACGCGGTCACGGAGGTAGTAGAGGCGCGAACGGCGGACGCGGCCCTTGCGGGTGACCTCGATGCCGGCAAGCACCGGGCTGTTGGTCGGGAAGGTGCGCTCGACACCTTCGCCCTGCACGATGCGGCGTACGGTGAAGGTGCGGCCGAGGCCGCCACCACGGACCCGGATGACGGTGCCGCTGAACGTCTGTACACGCTCGCGCTCGCCTTCCTTGATCTTGACCTGGACGTCGACGGAGTCGCCCACGGAGACCTCGGGGAGGTCGTGGCGTTCGAAGGGCTTCTCGGCTTGGCGGATGCGGGACGACATGGTCGGCCTCCTCAGGGGCAGCCCAAGAGGGTACCGCGCTTGGCCAAGGCGCCATGCATTTCCTGGGCCCCTCCGGATGCGGTCGCAGGCCGGATTCTCGCCTCGGGTTCCGGCCGCAATCAGGCCGGAGGGCGACAACTACGGCCGGGCACGGCGCCGGTGGGGGCGCCGGGCCTGCTAGAACCGGGGCGGATTCCCATGCACGCGTCCATCGTGACCCTCTTCCCCGAGCTCTTCGAGCCCTTCCTGAGCCAAACCGTGCTCGGCCGCGCCGTCGAGCGCGGGCTCATCGACGTGGATGTCGTGGCGCTGCGGGAGTACGGCGAGGGGCGCCACAAGATCGTGGACGACCGCCCCTTCGGCGGCGGCCCCGGCATGGTCCTCCTGGCCGAGCCGGTGGTCCGGGCTGTCGAGGCGGCGCGGGCTGGTCACGGCGCGGGTGTGCGCACCTTCGTGCTGAGCCCTCAGGGCAAGCGCTTCGATCAGGGCGTCGCCGAAGAACTCGCGGCCGCCCCCGACGGCTTCGTGCTGGTCTGCGGCCGCTACGAGGGCATCGACGAGCGGGCGCTCGAGGTGCTGCAGCCGGAGGAACTCTCCCTCGGCGACTTCGTCCTCTCCGGCGGCGAGGCCGCCGCATTGGCCGTCGTCGACGCGACGGCGCGCCTGGTGCCCGGCGTACTCGGCCACGAGCGCAGCACGGTCGAGGACTCCTTCAGCAACGCGGAGGGTCTCCTGGACCACCCGCACTACACGCGGCCCGCCGAGTGGCGTGGGCTGAGCGTGCCCCCGGAACTGCTCACGGGCAATCACGCGGCGATCGCCGCGTGGCGCCTGGCGCAGGCGCGCCGGCGCACGGCCGAGCGCAGGCCGGACCTGATCCGAGACCCGGAAGGAGACGCGTAGTGTTCACCGGCATCGTCACGCATCGCGGCCGCGTCGAGTCCTTGGAGGCTGCGGGAGCCGATGGCTTGCTGCGCCTGCACATCTCGACGGAGCCCGCCATCGAGGGCCTCAAGATCGGCGACTCCGTAGCGCTGGACGGCTGCTGCCTCACGGTCACGGCGCTCGAGGGGGGGCGCATGGCATTCGATGCGATTCCCGAGACCCTGCGCAAGACGACCCTCGGCGACCGCACCGCAGGGGACGTGGTGAATCTCGAGAGTGCGCTGCGGATGGGTGACGCGCTCGGCGGTCACTGGGTCCAGGGCCACGTGGACGGCGTGGGCACGTTGCGCAGCGTCGAGGTCCAAGGCGAGGACGTGCGCATGGGGATCAGCCTGCCGGAGGCGCTGCGCGGGGACATGCTGCCCAAGGGCAGCGTCACGGTCGACGGGGTGAGCCTCACGGTGGGGGAGGTCTGGGACGAGGATGGCGAGGAGCGCTTCAGCATCTACCTGATCCCGCACACGCTGGAGGTCACGGGGCTGGGGACGAAGCAGGCCGGCGAGCGCGTGAACCTGGAGGGCGACGTCATGGGCCGCTGGGTCCGGCACCACCTGGAGCGCCTGCAGGCTGACGGACGCGCCCGATGACGCCCTCGTGAAGCAGCCGCCCTTTGCCTGTCGCTTCGGCCCGTACGCGCGCTAGGTTGGAGTCAGCATGCGCTCTTCCGTTCCTGTCCTGTGCGTCGTCACGACGCTGTCCGCCCTACTCCTGCTGGGGGGCTGCCGCGGCAATCGCCTGCCCGTAGCCGGCGTGACGGGGGTCTATCGGCCCCCGGTCCAGCGCCGGCCTGCGACCCAGCCCCGGACCCCGCCTGCGAAGACGACGCCCGTGCGCTTCGACAAGGTGCGGGGGAAGAACGTGCGCCTCTCGGAGCGCGACATGCGGCCCGTGGACACCTGGCTCAAGGCCCGCGACAGCCAGTGGATCGTCGGTGAGACCGCCGATGTCTACGCGAGCCGTGAGTACTTCGCCTCGATGCTCACGTTCAACGCCAAGCCCGGACTCGTGCAGAAGCGCGAGAGCGTCCACCAGGGCGACACGGTGATCACGCTGACCTACGTCGGGTCCGCTCACGCGACCAACGCGATGCGCGCCCCGCGTGTGCAGATCGGCGGGGAGCAGCAGAACGGCGTGCTGCGCGGCGGCATCTCCGTGTCGGCGCGCAAGATGCTGCGCATTCGGATGGCGAAGACGCGCGATCCCTCGCGCCCGGTGCAACTGCGCGTCGTCGCCCGCGGCAAGGCCGTGCACGGACACGATCAGGAGGTGCTGCGCCGCGAGCAGCAGCTCGAGATCGGCGGTGCGCTGCGGCGCACGCAGGGACGCTGGGTCTGGATTCCCGTGCAGCGCTAGCTGCACCCCGTCACCGTTCTCGTGCCCGTCTCCGTTCCCGGCGTGCCCTGAGGTGGCCTGGTCTGAGCGGGCAGAGGCACGGGCAGAGGCACGGGCACGGGGCGCCGCCGCCGCTGCGCGGCTACGGCGCAGGGAAGTCTTCCTGCAGCGCCTTCCAGTCGAGGTCGAACTGCTCCCGCGTGCCCAGGCCGTTCTCTAGCAGCAGCTCGCTGCGGCGCTTGAAGTCGGCGAGATAGGCCGAGCGCAGCGTTTCGTAGTCACGGCCCTGCGGGTCCTCGCTCGGCAGCCCCGCGAGGGACCGCTCGCGCGCCGTGTAGAGGCGCGCCAGCCGGACGTCGTTCGGGCCCGCCATGCCGACCTCGGCGAGCAGCTCGAGGCGCCGCGCTTCGCGCCCGAACAGCTCCGCGAGGCGTTCGTGCAGCTCCTGCGCCTTGATCTCGCCGACCTTGAAGCGAGCGACCCAGAGCAGCTGCTCGAGGTTCTCGACCTCGCGCAGGGACTCCTTGCCGGCCTTCCAGGCAGCGACGGCTTGTCTGTGGCGCTCGGCCAGCTCGTTGCGCTCGCGGCGCAACTCGTTGCCGGTCGAGTTGAACTGTCCCATGAGGCCGCGCAGCACGATGGGGCGCGTGCGGGCGTCGGCGCTCACAGGCGGGCGCGGTCCGTCCAGCACGTCCACGAGGGGCACCGGGCGCTCGCCGACCCACGCCAGCAGCACCAAGGCCACGATGGCGGCTACGAAGAGGACGGCGGGGAGGAACTGGCGTACATTCACGACCCCACCCTACCCGTACGGAGAGCAAGGTGCCGGGACGCGTCGAGACCCATCATGTGGACAGTCCGCTGCTTGAAGGCAACGCCCTGGGTGATCCCGCCCAGCGGCGCGTGCCCGTGTATCTGCCGGAGGGCTACGACGGCGGCGGTCAGGAGTACCCCGTGCTCTTCGCCCTCGCCGGCTTCACCGGCACCGGACAGTCGTTTCTCAACTACGACTGGTATCAGGAGAGCCTCCCGGCGCGACTCGATCGCCTGATCGCCGCCGGCACCATGCCGCCCGTCGTGGTCGTGATGGTCGACGGCATGACGGCGGTTGGCGGCAACCAGTACGTCGACTCGCCCGCGACCGGCCCCTGGGCTTCGCACATCGTGAAAGAGCTCGTGCCCTGGGCCGAGCGGACGTTCCGGCTGCGGGAGGGGCGTGAGCACCGCGGCGTGTTCGGCAAGTCCAGCGGTGGGTACGGCTCGTTGATGATGGCGCTCGAGCACAGCGACGTGTTTGCAGCCGCGGCGTCGCACAGCGGTGACAGCTACTTCGAGTACTGCTACGCGCCGGACTTCCCCAAGGCAGCCGACGGCTTGCGCTCGGTGGGGGGGCTCGCTGCGTTCATGGAGAAGCTGCGCGCCTGGCCCAAGTTCCCGGGGCGGCTCTTCCACACGCTGAACATCGTCGCCATGTCGCACTTCTACAGTCCGAACGACGACGCGCCGCTGCGGTTCGACCTGCCCTTCGACGAGGCGACGGGCGAGCGCCGTGAGGACGTCTTCGCGCGCTGGCTCGAGCGCGACCCCGTGCACATCGCCGGCCGTCACGCCGACCACCTCAAGAGCATGAAGCTGCTGTGGATCGAGTGCGGCGACCACGACGAGTGGAACCTGCACCACGGCGCGCGGATCCTGTCAGGGCGTCTGAGCGATCTCGGAGTCGACCACGTCCACGAGGAGTTCGACGACGACCACAAGAGCCTCAACTACCGCTACGACGTGACCCTGCCCAAGCTGGCGGAGGCCGTCCAGTAGGCGATCCGACCGCCCGGCGGACGGATCCGATCCGGTGAGCGGCACAGCCCGTACAATCGGAGCCCCCCCCGAGAGACCTCCATGCGCGCATCTTCCCGACCCGCCGCCCGCCGCTCCACTGCTGCGTGGCCGCTGTTGACCCTCTTCCTGATCATGTTGCTGGCCGTCCCCGCGGCCGTGACGCCGGCGCTGGCGGACGAGGGCGACAAGCCCGAGCCGGGCCAGGACCTGGGCGACCAGAACGTGCCCTTCGCCAAGCAGGTCAACAAGGCCATCGAAGAGGGCACCCAGTGGCTGCTGGCGCGTCCCGATTACTTCACTGCGCGCAAGTTCGAGATGGCGCACTACGGGCTCGTGAAGGGCACGCGCATCTATGGCGGCGGCGACGGCCCGCAGTACCGCCACCCGGCAGGGCCGACGGCGCTGGCCGTGTACACCCTGCTCAAGTGCGGCGTCGATCCGAAGCACCAGGTGATTCGCAAGGGGTTCAACTGGCTGCGTGAGCTCCACAAGATCACGCCCAAGTACGACGGCACGGACGGCTCCGGATTCAGCTGGCGTCACACGCAGGCGGGGAGCAGCTACGAGTTGTCGGCCATGGTCCTGGCGCTCACCGCCAAGTACGACACGTACAAGAAGACCTCGGCGAGCCGCAAGGCCAAGCGCAAGGGCAAGCTCAAGATCCGCGACAAGGACGATCGCGAGTGGCTCTTCGAGATGGTCGATGCCTTGATCAAGCGTCGCGGGCAGCCGACCGAGGACCCGTCGCGCGATGCGCGTCTCGGCTGGCGCTACAACACGCCCAAGCTCACGATGGGCGGCGGCGGCAAGGGCGGACGCAGTTGGACGCGCGGCGCGACACGCGCCCCGCCCCACGCGAACCAGGACCTGTCGAGCACCAACCTCGCGGCCCTTGCGCTGTTCAGCGCAGCGCGGTTCGGGGTGAAGATCCCCGCCGACGTCTGGACCGACGTGATCGAGTTCACGCTGTCGCATCAGGAAGAGGACGGGCCGGAGGTCGAGCGCCACATGCCCGGCTTCGACGATCGCTATGGCGGCAAGCCCAAGGACCGTGCACGCGGCTTCGTGTACATCAAGGGCAGTCCCGACGGCTCCGAGGGCAAGGCCACTCGCTCGATGACGGCATGCGGCGTGTGCAACCTACTCATCGCGCGCGAGATGATGGCGAAGAGCAAGAAGGCCCGGAAGGGCTTCGTCGAATCCGGCTCGCTCAAGAAGGTCGACACGGCCATCATGGACGGCCTCGCCTGGATGGCGCGCAACTGGTCGACCTTCACGAACAGCAACAGCCGCTACGGCTATCACATCTACCACCTCTACTGCGTCGAGCGGGCGATGGACATCCTCGGCAAGGAGTTGATCGGCAAGAAGCTCTGGTACAAGCCGGGCGCGATCGAGATCCTCAACCGCCAGAAGCCCAAGAAGGTCACCGTGCCCGGGCTCAAGAAGGGCAGCGAGGAGCGGGACGGCGTGTTCTGGATGACCAACAGCACGCACGAGCCGAAGGACGTCCTCGACACGTGCTTCGCCCTGCTCTACCTCAAGCGCGCGACCAGGGGTTTGCGCCGCCCCGTCGTTACGGGCAACTAGCGGGTCGCCGGCGGGAGTGCTGTGACGCCCGCTACGCGTTGCTGTAGGGGCCTTGGGAGGCCGGCGCCGTAGGCGGCGGGCGCGTCTTGGCCCGACCCGGACGGCATCCGGGCGACGGGGACGGGTAACGGGCACGCCGGGAACGGGAACGGGAACGGGGCAGCCCGTAGGGGCCTTGGGAGGCC
>JAHEIK010000590.1 GCA_024639415.1 Planctomycetota bacterium | reverse complement strand
GTCCGACGTGCACGCCTTCCACCACGATGCAGCGCGAGCCGATGAAGCAGTCGTCCTCGATGATGACCGGGCGAGCGCCTGGCGGCTCCAGCACACCGCCGATGCCGACGCCGCCTGAGAGGTGCACGCCGCGTCCGATCTGCGCGCACGAGCCCACGGTCGCCCACGTGTCGACCATCGTGCCGGCTCCGACCCACGCGCCGATGTTGACGAAGGACGGCATGACGACGACGCCGCGCTCGCAGAACGAGCCGTAGCGGACGACGCCGCCCGGCACGACGCGTACGCCGGCTTCGGCCAGGCCGTGCTTGATCGGCACCTTGTCGTGGAAGTCGAGGGGGCCGGCCTCGTGCTCCTCCATGGGGGCGACGGCGAAGTAGAGGTTGACGGCCATCTGGACCCAGCCGTGGACCTGCCACGTGCCGTCCTCGGCCTGGGTCGCAACGCGCAGCTTGCCCTTGTCCAGGTCGTCGACGACGGACAGGACCGCGGTCTGGCAGTCGGGGTCGGCGAGCAGATCTCGGCTCTCGAAGGCGGCGAGGATGATGGCTTGACGGGGGTCGCTCATGGGCGCCGGTTATAGCCCGCGCCGTCCCGATTGCGTCTAGATCGAGGCCCAGCGCTCCAGCGCTTCGCGACAGCCCGCGGGCGTGGGCACCAGCGCGACGCGGAAGAAGCCCGCGTTGGCCGCACCGAACATCGATCCCGGGGAGACCACGATGCCCGCCTCCAGGAGGCGCGCGGCGTAGCTCTCGTCGCTCTCGCCCGCCGGCACGGCCACCCAGAGGTAGAAGGTGGAGGTCGTCGGGTAGACCTGCAGACCGAGGGCGCGGAAGCCCTCGGAGAGGACGCGGCGCTTCTCGGCGAAGATCGCCCGCCGCTCGTTCACGTGCTGCTCGTCGCTCCATGCGGCGATGCTCGCCTTCTGCACCCACTCGGTCTGTGCCTGGCCCATGGCGGCGCGGCACGCCTTGTAGTGCGTGAGGATCTCCGCATCCCCGGCGATCATGCCCGAGCGATACGCCGTCATGCCCGAGCGCTTGCTGAGGCTGTGGAAGGCGAGACAGCCCGCCCGTCCGTACTGCAGCACGCTGCGCGGTCGCGCCTCGGTGTAGATCTCCGTGTAGCACTCGTCCGAGCACAGGACGAAGCCGTGCTTGGCCTGGGCGTCCACCCACGCCTGCCACAAGGGGTCGGGGAGATCCTGGCCCGTCGGGTTGTGGGGGTAGTTGAGCCACACGATGCGGGTCGCATCGAGCACGTCGGGCGCGATGGCGGCCGGGTCCATGAGGTAGTCGTTCGCTGCGCTCAGCTCGATCGGATGCAGATCCGCCGCGGCGTACATGCTGCCGATCGACATGACCGGGTAGCCGGGGTCCGGGTAGACGACCTTGCGCCTGGCCTCGGACGGATCGACCAGCGCGAGGGGCAGGTGGAACATGGCCTCTTTGCTGCCGCGGGTCGGCAGGACTTCGTGCGCCGGGTCGAGTTCCACGTCGAAGCGCTGTTCGAACCACGCCGCGAAAGCGCTGCGGAGCTCCGGCAGTCCGACGATGCTCGGGTATTGCGAGATCTCGGGCACGGAGGCAGCGAGCGCCTCACGGATGTGGAGGGCGGTCGGCTCGACCGGATCCCCCGTGCCGAAGTCGAGCACGTCCACACCGCGTGCGATCAGCGCCGCCTTGCGGCGCGCCAGCTCGACCATGGGATACGGCTTCAGGCTGCGCAGGTCTTCGTTCATGGGGGCGCATTTTACGGGCTTTCCACGCAGTCGGAGGGGTGTGCCAAGGTGTTCCGCCCGCTGGAGGCCGTGCGATGTGTGAATCGATCCCCCCGGAGTGCCTGCCCGAGATCGGATCCAGGCCCCGGGTGCGGGAGCCCTCCCGTGCGGCGCGCTCCTGCGGCCGCATGGCTTCGAGCTTCGACCGGAGGGTGATTCTCGCGGGCTTCGGCAGCCTGCTCCTCACCGCGTGCGCTCCCGCGCGCCGTGCGCGGACGCGTTCGATCCAGCAGACGCCACCTCCCGCGCGCATGCCCGCACCGCCCGCACCGCCTCCCTACCGCATCGTGCGCCGCTCCGAGTGGGGGGCTGAGTCGCTCAAGCCCAACCACGACCCGATGGCGAGCGTCCGCCGCATCACACTGCACCACACGGCTGAGGTCGCGGGCATGGGCACGCGCCGTGACGCCGACCTCGTCAAGGGCATCCAGAACTTCCATCGCAACAGCCGCGGCTGGGCCGACATCGGCTACCACTGGATCATCGGCCTCGACGGCAACGTCTACGAAGGACGCTCCCTCGAGGCGCAGGGCGCCCATGCCGGTGGCGGCAACAACGTCGAGAATCTGGGCATCAGCGTCATCGGCGACTTCACCCGCACGCTGCCCGCGGCCAGGCAACTGCGCACGACGCAGCGCTTCCTCGAGGCCCAGTTGGCCTACTACGGCGTACCGATCCACGAACTTCACGGCCACCGGGACTTCAAGGCGACGGAGTGTCCCGGAAGCACGCTCTACGCGTGGCTCGCGGCATTCAAGCAGGCACGCGCTTAAGACAACTGCGTGCGCGCCCGTCGCGTGTAGGTGCAGGTGGTCTGCCTACCCCTCCTCTGCCGCCGGCTCCTTCCGAGGCATCCGCTCCAG
>JAHEIK010000589.1 GCA_024639415.1 Planctomycetota bacterium | reverse complement strand
TCCGGAACGCGTTGGATCGGGCACTCGGGCAGCGACTCCAGCAGGTAGCGCCCGTAGCCCTTCGTCGCGATGCGCTTGTCCAGGATCGTCACGTAGCCGCTATCGCTCGTGTGCCGGATCAGACGCCCGAAGCCCTGCTTCAAGCGCAGCGCCGCGGTCGGCAGCGAGAGATCACGGAAGGGATCGCCACCCTTGGCTTGGAGGCGACGGCTGCGGGCCAGCTGCAGCGGGTGCGTCGGCACCTCGAACGGCAGGCGCGTGATGACCACGTGCCGCAGCGCGTCGCCCGGCACGTCGACCCCCTGCCAGAACGACGCCACACCGAACAGTACGGCGCCCCCCTCGCGGAAGGCGTCGAGCAGGGCCGGCCGCTCCAGCGCCTCGCCCTGCACGAGCACCCGCAGCCCCATCCCCTCGATGGTCTCACGCAGAGCGTCGGCGGTGCGCCGCATGGAGCCGTTCGACGTGAAGAGCACGAAGGCGCCGCCGTTCGTGCGCTCGATCGCCTCGAGCACGGCCTCGGGCAGCGCCTCTTCGTAGGCGGTGTTCTCCCGCGACGGATCCGGCAGATCGGTGTGCACGACGATGCGCACCTGCCGGCCGTAGTCGAAGGGGCTGCCGATCGTCGCCTCGTCGGACTCGGGCATGCCGAGCCGCCCGCGAATGAAGTCGAACGACGGCGGGCGGCCCGCAGAGAGCGTCGCGCTCGTGAGGATGACGGCGTGGTGCGGCTCGAAGAGCACACGTTCGAGCAGGGGCCCCACCTCGACGGGGGCACTGTGGAGCGCGAGGCTGCCGCGCTTGCTCGCCTCGCCCCAGCGCACCTGGTCGTCGAGTTCGTCGCGCGCGAGCGAGGCGAGTGCGTCGGCGAGACCCCGGATCCCGCGAGCGCGCGCACCGATCTCTAGCGCGGTCTCGGGGTCGCTGCCCCGAGCGGCCTTCAGCAGGACGCCCGCCAGCTCGGCGAGGCGCGGCGAGAGCTCGTCGGGTAGATGCGCCCCATCGGGTACGACGACCGTGCTGCCCCGCCCGCTGCCGAGCAGCGAGCGGGTCTCCTCGAAGAACACGCGCGCCGCGCCGCGTGCCGCGTCGACAGCCAGCCGCAGGCGTGAGTCGGGATGTCCGGCCAGCAGTCCGCGGCGCCGCCGCGGACTCCACAGCCGGCCAAGTTGGTACTGCACACCGATCTGCGAGACGCGCAGCCCCAGGTGCTCGGCGGCCGTGTCCTCGAGGTCGTGGGCCTCGTCGATCACGATGGCGTCGAGCTCGGGGAGGAAGCCGCCGCCGGTGCGGCGCATCGCGAGATCCGCCATCAGGACGTGGTGATTGAGCACCAGCAGCTGCGCCGCGTGCGCGCGGCGGCGCGACGCCTGGTAGTGGCAGCCCTCGTAGTGGCGGCAGGCGCGGCCGAGGCAGTTGCCCTGCTCGGCCTGCACGCTCTCCCACACGGCGCCGAGGGGCTGGAACGGCAGCTCCTGCCGACTGCCCTCCTTGGTCGTCGCCGACCACGAGCGAATGGCCAGCAGCTGCTCGCCGGCCTCGTCCTCGAACAGCGAGGCGCCGTCGCTCAGGGCGCGCTCCATGCGGCGCATGCAGAGGTAGTTGCCGCGCCCCTTGACGAGGGCGAAGGACACGTCGAACGGCAGGGCGTCGGCCAGCAGCGGCAGGTCGCGACGGACCAACTGCTCCTGGAGCGCGATGGTGCTCGTGGCCACGGCCACGCGGCCGCCGTTCTCCGCTGCCCAGCAGAGCGCGGGCACGAGATACGCGAACGACTTGCCGACGCCGGTCCCCGCCTCGAGGAGCGCATGACGCCCCGATGACAGAGCGGCGCCCACGTGGCGCGCCATGAGGCTCTGCTGCGGACGCGGCTCGAAGCCGCCCGGCGCGCGAGCGCGGGCTGCGAACGCGGCGGCGACGGCCCCATCGCCTGCCAGAAGTCGTTCTGCGGCATCGGCGATGCCTGAATCAGAGATCAACGAACGCCTCCCGGGGGCGGGCCCCATGCTTGTCGGCCGACGGGCCGGACCGCTATCCTACGCGTGGCTACCCGCAGCCGGGTTCCGGGAGGATTTCGTGTCCATGACGCGCTCACTCTGGCTTTGTGCCCTCATTCTCGTCGCACTGCCGGCGTGCACCCAGAACTCCGGTCGGACCGCAGCGATCTTGCGCGGCGAGGAGTCCGTCGCCGTCCGCCTGGACCGCGGCGACTGGATGGTGAACAAGAGCACCAAGGTGTGGAAGGTCATGGCCGTCGGCCAGGCGAACCGCCCGCCGCTCCACATCGGCTTCCTCGAGGAGCGCCAGTACCGCCAGGCCCGCGGCGGCCCGGAATTCAGGATGTACTCGGTCACGACCAAGAACCGCGACGAGCAGATCGGGCACATCGACCAGATGGGCAAGGCGTTCCGCTACGAGCCGCGGCGCAACGGCACGTTCGACAAGGTCGCGATCGGCTCGAACACGCTCGAGCTCAACGTCCAGGCGATCTTCGACACGACGGACGACGTGGTCCTGCGCGAGACGAACATGCGACGCCTCGCCTTCGAGTCCCTCGACGCCAACGGAGACGGCGTGCTGCAGCACGCCGGGCCAGGGCCATGTTCCCCGAATCGACGACCTCACCGGAGCCGAACACGAGTGCCG
>JAHEIK010000588.1 GCA_024639415.1 Planctomycetota bacterium | reverse complement strand
CTGCGCTGCGCAAGGCGCAGGAGTTCGTCCGGGGTCACAAGGACTGGAGCCATCCCTACTACTGGGCGGCGTGGGTCCTGTGGGGCCTGCCGGAATAGCCACACCACCGCGTGGCGCACCCGTGAACGTGAACGTCTGCGTCACCTCCCATGCGACCTGCGGTCGCACGGGGCCCGTGGGTGTATCGGACGCCACATGCACGCTTCGCCAGCTCTCCCACGCGGCCTCCGGCCGCGCGGGGCCCGCGGGTGTATCGGACGCCGCATGCACGCTTCGCCAGCTCGCGTGCGTGGCCGTGACGCCGTGACGCCGTGACGCCGTGGTGCCGTGTGGGCCCCGCGAGGAGCCCCCAACAACGCACGGGGTGGGCCAGGACTCACCTTCGACTCGCCTACGGCTCGCTCAGGCTCCCATGGCCCCTACAGGCCTCAGGCGGTACCGCCTACACCCGTGAACGTGAACGTCTGCGTTACTGCTACCGGCGTCCTTCGTGCCCGCCCGTGCCCCTGCGCCCCCCCCAAACCCCTATTCCATGGGCCTAGCCGCATCCCCTCGCCTCCCGCCGACCCCTTGCCCCAGGAACTTGAGTCTTTTCTGCTCCTGGCCTGAACGAATCGTAAGGTTTCGCTGAAAGCCCGCCCCGGAGGCCTCCTAGGGGTGGGGGTGCTGGTCGAAGGTTGATCAGACGAAGGTCGTCGGTGAGACGCGGCCGGATGGTGGTTTCGAGAGCTGAACCTCTTGGCACCCCGCCCCTCCAGTCGCCGCGCCGTCGCAGTCTGGTTCGCAGCTGCGCGAACGCTGCAGCGGGGTTCCCACGCACGGAGCGCACGTCGCCTGCTGCTGGGACTGGTCGCCGGCTACCTGTTCGTCCTGGCCTCCCCCGAGAGCGCCGTCGGCACCGCGATCCGGCGCGTCACTCCGGGCAACTGCGCACGTCACCCCTGTCTGGCCGCCTGGGTCGAGGCTCCGAAGGCATCCTCCGGCGTCGCGCGCAGCCCGCGTGAGCGCCGCGCTGCCGCAGCCCGCAGCTACACCGGCGCAGCCGACGCACACCTGGTCCTGAGTCGGCCGCCCGACCCCCTGACGCGCGTCGCCCACGGCCACATGGCGCAGTACGGCGGCGATCTCGAGGCGCTCACCGCGTACGAGCTGCCCGCAGCCCCGAGCGCAGCCGAGGACCAAAGGTAAGGCCTGCCTAGGCAGCGGTCGCATCCGCTCGATCCGTCTCCCGGGACCTGCCGAAGGGGCCTCGGTGGAGACCAACCTGATCCGCGGTTCGCGCTTCCTGCTCGCCGTCCAGCCGGCCGGCGCGGTGCTGCTTGCCGTCGCACTGCTTGCGACGGCGCCGCACGCCCGCGCCGGCGGCATGAGCGTGAACGAACACGGCCGCGACCTCAGCAACGCCTACGCCGGCCGCTCCGCCGTCGCCGCCGGCCGCGTCGATCAGGGCCAGCCCACGTGCGGGCAGGTGGTCGGCCGCAACGAGTCCTCGGCCGACATCGTCGGCCTCCAGCTGACCCTGGATCTTTGAGCCTCCCATGCCCACCCAAGACGAACTGCCCCGCACTGCCGCCATCCGGGCCTGGAGCAGGAAACTGGACGAGTCGGCCGAGGCCGGTGTCGGCGAGTTCCTCTTCAGCGACCGTGAGGAAGCCGCGCTGCGCCGCGCGGGCCGGCTCGAGTTGGTGCGGCGGGCGCGTGCCGGTGCGGTGGCGTACGTCGTCGTGTCCCTGCTGCTCACCTTGATGACGCCCTTCGGCGTGCGTTTCCCCGTGCTCGCCTGCTTCCTCGTCGGCTTCAACGTCGTGCTGGGGGTCGCACGCCTCTGCCTCGCGCTCGGTTACGAGCGGATGAGCGAAGACCGGCGGCGGCGTGTGTATCCCTTGGTCATGGGGTCGTCCCTGGCGGCCGGCGCCGCATGGGGCGTGCTCACCGGGTTCACGCTGTGGGACTTCGGGCTCACCTATACCACCTTCATCCTCGTGGTGTGCACGGCCGGGATCATGGCCGGGGCGATGACCACGCTCTGCATCCGCTACCCGCTGCAACTGATCTACGTTGTCCAGATGCTGGGGCCGTCCGTGATCGTCGGCTTGGCGATGCACGGCTTAGCCGGAGTGCCGCTCAGCCTGATCTTCCTCTTCTACATGGCGTTCCTGGCCCACCAGGGCCTCCACCTGCATCGCGCGTATTGGGTCTCCATGCGGCGTTCCCTGCAGGTCGAGATCGCACGGCAAGAGGCGGAGGCCGCCAGCCGCGTGAAGAGCGAGTTCCTGGCGAACATGAGCCATGAGATCCGGACGCCCATGAACGGCATCCTCGGCGTCACGGAGATCGCTCTGGCTTGCGACGTGTCCAAGTCTCAGCATCGACATCTGAGCATCGTCAAGTCCTCGGCCGAGTCGCTGATGAGCGTCATCGATGGGATCCTGAACTTCTCCAAGGTCGAGGCCGGCATGCTCGAGCTCTCGCCGCGGCGGTTTGCGCTGCGTGAAGTCCTGCGCGAGGTGCTGACGACGGTGGGCACACGCGGCGCGGAGCGCGGTGTGCAGCTGAGCCTCGAGGTGGCTCCCGACGTGCCGGACGACCTGCTCGGGGACGACAGCAGGCTGCGCCAGGTGCTGCTCAACCTCGTCGGCAACGCCGTCA
>JAHEIK010000148.1 GCA_024639415.1 Planctomycetota bacterium | reverse complement strand
AGAGCTCGCTCGAGCCAGAGCTCAAGAAGATCGGCCTCGTGCTGATCAACGTGAACATCACCGACATCACCGATGAGTCCGGCTACATCGAGGCCATCGGCCGCAAGGCGGCGTCGACCGCCATCCAGCAAGCCGAGATCGACGTGGCCGATCAGGAGAAGAAGGGTGCCGTCGGTGTGGCGAATGCCAACCGCGAGAAGGACGTGAAGGTCGCCGAGGCGCACAAGGAGCGCGACATCGGTACCAAGGGGGCCGACAAGGAGCGTCTGGTGCAGGTGGCTGTGCTCGACAAGGAGACGAAGGTCGGCGAGCAGACCGCCGAGTTCCAGCGCGACTCCGACATCGCGGATGCGGAGCGGATGAAGCGCATCCGCGTGGCCGATGCGGACGCGACGGCGGTGCAAGGTGAGAATGAGGCCAAGGCGCTCATCGCCAAGGCCGAAGCGACGCTGCAGGTCGAGCGTGCCGAGGCGTATCAACTCGGTGAGACGCGCAAGCGTGTCGCCGAGGCGGACGTGCTGAAGGCCCAGTACGATGCGCAGGCCGTGGCGGCCAAGGCGGAAGCTGCCAAGGTCGAGGAGGAGAAGAAGGCAGACCTCGTCGCGCCGGCCATCGCGCAGAAGGCGCGCATCATCGTCGACGCCGAGGCCGAGGCCGAGCGCAGGCGCATCGAAGCCGAAGGTGAAGCGAAGGCCATCTTCGCCAAGCTCGAAGCCGAGGCTCGCGGTCAGTACGAGATCCTGGCCAAGAAGGGCCAGGGCTTCGGCGAGATCGTCCGCGCCTGCGAGACGCCGCAGGCTGCCTTCCAGATGCTGATGCTCGAGCAGCTCGAGCGTCTCTCGGAGAACGCCGCCAAGGCGATCTCGAACATCAAGTTCGACAAGGTCGTCGTCTGGGACGGCGCAGGCGGAAGCGGCGGCCAGGGCGGAAGCTCGACGGCGAACTTCCTCTCGAGCATGGCCGGCTCGCTGCCCCCGATGCTGCACATGATGCGGGACATCGGCGGCGTCGAGATGCCCGAGTTCTTCGGCAAGCTCGTGGATGAGGCCGTGGCCAAGAAGATGTCGGACGACGCCACCGAGGGCACCGCCTCGGAAGGTCCCACGAAGAAGGGCGACTCCGCCTGAGCCGTGCCCGTAAGCTCCCCATGTGAGCTACGTCGCCTGGCTACCCTCCGACGAGGAAGACGACTTCCTTCAGCATCTGCGTGATCACCTCGACGCCCGTGTCGAGTTGATCACAGGACGCTCCGTGCCCCACGGCACGCGTGTCGACGGTTTGGTGCGCGGGGTGCCGGAGCAGGAACACCTCCTTGCGTGCCCGGATCTCCGGCACGTGTTCATTCCCTATGCTGGACTGCCGCGGGCCACGCGGGAGCGGCTGCTGCCGCGGCCCCGTGTAGCGGTGCACAACCTGCACCACAACGCGGCCTCCACGGCCGAACTGGCCATGGCCCTGCTGCTCAGCGCCTCGAAGCTGATCGTGCCGCACGACCGGGAGTTGCGCGCGGGGGATTGGCGGCGCCGCTATCGCCGGCCGCAGACGGCGCTCCTCGCCGGCGGCCACGCCGTCGTGGTCGGCTACGGGGCGATCGGACAACGCGTGGCGCAGGCCTGTCGAGGTCTGGGCATGCGCGTGACGGCCATCCGCCGGACGGCTGGTCGTGGCGATAGACACGGACCGGTAGCGCTCGCGCCGCCGACCGAGTTGACGTCGCTCCTCCGGGACGCCGACGCGCTCCTGCTCTGCGTGCCGCTGACCGACGCCACGGCCGGCATGGTGGACGTCGACGTGCTTGCCGCCCTGCCTGCCACGGCCTATGTCGTGAATGTCGGCCGAGGGCCCTTGATCGACGAGCGCGGACTCTTCGAGGCGCTGCGCGATGGGCGCCTGGCGGGCGCGGGTCTGGACGTGTGGTATCGCTACCCCCGGAACGAGGAGCAGCGCAGCGCGACGCCGCCCTCGGAGTACCCGTTCCACGAACTGGAGAACGTCGTTCTCAGCCCGCATCGCGCGGGGCACACGCGACAGAACGAGGCGCTGCGCGCCAAGGCGCTCGCACAGTTGCTTCTGGCGGCCGCCGCAGGCGAGGATGTCCCGCACCGGGTCGACCTGGAGCACGGGTACTGATGGCCACGCTCGTCGAGCTACCTGCCGATCTTCTCGAAGCCCTGGCGGGCATCACGTCGATGGGGGTGATCACCGGCGCCGGTGTGTCGGCGGAGTCCGGCATCCAGACCTACCGCGGCCAGGGCGGCCTCTACGACGACGAGCGGGAGGGCGATGCGACGGTCGAAGCCCTCAGCGCTTCGACGCTCAACCACGATCCCGCCCGCACCTGGCGTGTGGTCAGCGAGCTGGCACGCATGGCCGTGGACGCCGCTCCGAACCCAGCCCATCACGCGATCGCCCGCATCGAGCAGAGCCTCGAGCGCTTCGTGCTCCTGACGCAGAACGTCGACGGACTGCACAAGCTGGCGGGGAGTCGCAACGTCATCGACATCCACGGCGACGTGCTCGACACGCGCTGCCGCGACTGCGGCCTGCGAGGACGCCTGACGCCTGACGAGGTGCGGGCCTTGCAGAGCACGCCGCTCTGTTCCGAATGCGGCGGCATCCTGCGTCCCGACGCCGTGCTCTTCGGCGAAATGCTGCCGGAGGACAAGATCCGTCGGCTGCACAGCGAGCTGTACGAGGACCCGCCCGAGCTCGTGTTGATCGCCGGCACGACGGCAGTCTTTCCCTACATCGCCGAGCCGGTGGTCATGGCCGGCCGGATGGGCCGCTTGACGGTCGAGGTGAATCCCGAGCCGACGATTGTCAGCGAGCACGTGCGCTGGTCGCTGCGCGGTCGGGCGGGTGACATCCTGCCGCTCATCGCCGAGGCACTCACTTCGGCTTGATGCCCTCGCGTAGCTCGCGCAGGTAGCCGCCGGGTTGCACCTGCCAGGCGCGACCAAACCAGCCTGCCGCCCGGACGCCGCCGTCGCCGCGGGTCAGGATGCCTTCGTCGAAGATGGTGTAGTCGGGCCAGCCTGCGCCCGAGATGAACAACATCGTGGTGAACCCCAGGCGTGACGCGCGCACGGACGTGGATACCACGAGTCCCAGCAGTGTTCCATCGTGAGGGCCCGGGAGGACCGCGCAGGCCGCTTGGTCGCGACCGGGAAGGTCACGAGAGCCCAAGCGCACGCCGACCTGCGCCGCACGCACGGGGAAGGGACGGACCGCCGTGTCCAGCGTGCGCTGGACGCTGTTGGAGAAGCGGTGCCCGTAGAGAATCGCGTTGCGGCCCTCCACGCCGCGTAGGCGGTTCGCGTGCTCCCATTGGCGGTCGCTGAGTATCAGGGCTTGGCCGTTCGCGCGGTACATCCAGCGCTGGCCGTCGAAGCGTGCCTGCTCGAGGAGTGCTTGGTCCATCTCGTCGTTGCCGCCCGTGCCGTGAACGAGCACGAAGCGGTTCGTGAACGAGCGCTTGAACGGGCCGCCCGCTGTCGGGGACTTCTCACCGGGCCCGGCGATGCGGTTCTCGCTCCACGGCTGCCCCTCCTTCGTGCGCCGCAGCTCGATCCCCTGCGCGCGCGGTGCGAACCGTACCCGACGGCCGTTGAGCAGCAGGGGGACGACCCCCGGTCCGAGGCGCAGCGTCGCGACGTTCTTGGTCTGCAGGATCAGGCTCCGTTGCTGCGAGTCCCAGCTGGCAATGACATCGCAGGGCTCGCCGTAGCGCAGCGGATGCCGCACCTCGACCCAGTGGTGGCGGGCGTCGACGCTCGGATCCACCGTGCGAAAGCGCAGGTGCCGAGGTGCGCGCGCGATGCTCGTCCTGCGGAAGAGGTCGTAGATGCCCGGCCAGTCCACGCACTGCGCGCCCGGCTCCGGGTACCCATCCCACCAGTGCTTCTTATCGGGCTCGTAGTGCACGCCAGGCTTGGCGCCCGCTGCGGTCAGGAGCTTCTCCATCTCCCTCGCCTGCTCCACCGGCACGTTGTCGTCTTTCTCGCCGTGCAGGATGAACGTCGGAAGTTGCTTGAGGTTGTCGACGAGCTCACGCGTCCTGGATGCGCCGTCGGCTGCGTGCCAGATGTGTGTCAGCTCACCCTTGCGCCTGGGCGCGGGGTACGTGTCGAAGCTGATCCAGCCCGCGCTCGGCGCAATGGCAGCGAAACCGTCGGGATCGTTCGCTCCGAGATGCCACGTCCCGTGGCCGCCCATGGAGTGGCCCGTCAGGTAGACGCGGCTGCGGTCCACACCGCTGATCCGCAGTCCTTCCGCGAGCACCTCGTAGGCGTCGAGACGTCCCCAGTCCTGCCAGTCGAAGCCGAAGCGGTCCCGGTTCGTCGGGGCGAAGAGCCAGAAGTCGGACTTGCGGCTGTACGCAGTGGCCTGCCCACGCGGGTTCACGCCCGCGCCGTGGAGTGAGAGCACGAGGCCCTTCTTCTCGGGGCCGCCGGTCAGCGGCTCGCGCATGCCGAAGCGCTGCACGGAGTCGTCGATCTGTGAGACGAAGGTGCGGATGACGGCCTTCTCGCGCGCACGAACCTCCAGGGTGAGCACGGCGTCGTGGGCAGGGCCTGCGTACGCGCCACGAACCTGGATGGGCACGTCGACCTTGCCGGGCTCCGCCGGCGCGGTCTTGCCCGGCCGGGTCTTGAGCGGGATGCGCACCTGCACGAGGCCGAGTGGCGCGATCGGCAGCGCTCCCTGGGAGCGACTGGGCTCCAGCCACTCGTTGCCCGCGAAGGTCCAGAGCAGTTGACCGAGCGGCCGCTCGCGGGCGTTGACGAGGAGGAGGCCGGCGACGGTGTCGACGGCCTCGCCGGCAATCAGGTCCGGCTTCGTCTGACGGAAGGGCGCGAGAAAGATGCCCGCGGGTGGGGCGGAGAACGTCAGCTCGAACGCTCCGCGTACACCCTTCACGAACAGGTGGTTGATGCCCTTGCGGAGTTGGATCGGAACCTCGAAGCGATCGCCGTAGATCGCGCCGACGTGCGGGGTGCCGTTTACGAAGAGCGTGCCCCCACTCTTCAGCCATGCCATGACGATCTGGTCCTTGGGCGAGTCGACGGTCGCGTAGGCGTAGGCGATGCGCCCGCCGATCTGTCCCTGCTCGTCCGCCTGCTGGACCTTCCAGGCCTGCTCCTGCTGACGCTCTCCGATCAGTGTGTCGCCTGCCTGCGGCGGGGGCGCCGTAGGATCGAGGAGGTAGCGCGCGAAGACGGCGTCGGGGTTGAACGGGCGGCGTGCCCGGTGGTCAACCGGACCGATCGTGAGCCACGCCCGGGGAGCTTCCGGCAGGATCCCAGCCGTGGGATCGTGCTCGTCTGCCGCGGCAGGGAGAGCGAGAGCAGTGAATGCCAAAACGGTGACGAGCAGGAGTCCACGCATGGGCGGATCCTAGCGTGACGAGCGTTGCGCCTGCGGGAGAATGATGCGATGAAGCACGACGATCTCGAGGATGCCCTGCTCGCCAGCATCGACGACGCGCGCGTCACGCGCAGCGAACGCAAGGCCCTGCGCATGCTGGTCGAGGATGGCGATCTGAATGCGCACGACCGCACACAGCTGCGTGGTGCCGCCTTCGACATCGCTCGTGAGGCACTCGACGCGCACCGCGCGCGTGAGGTCCTCGACTGGCTGCAGGATGTGGTGGGCATCGTGGTGCCGCTCGAAGGGCGGGGGGCTGAAGCGCCCGCGGAGGAACGCGAGATCGGCGCCTGGTTCAGCCCAGGTCACGATCCGCTGAACGCGATCATCGCACAGATGCGCCGCGCACGGCGCAGCGCCGATATCTGCGTGTTCACGATCACCGACGACCGCATCAGCGATGGCATCCTCGGCCTCGCCAAGCGCGGCGTGAAGGTGCGCGTCATCAGCGATGACGACAAGATCCACGACCTCGGTTCGGATCTGAAGCGCCTCATGGATGCGGGCATCGACGTCGCCCTCGATCGCACCCAGGCCCACATGCACCACAAGTTCGCGCTGTTCGATGACGCGCGACTGCTGACGGGATCGTTCAACTGGACGCGTGCTGCGTCCGGCGAGAACCACGAGAACGTCCTCGTGACGAGCGAGCCCGTGCTGGTCGAGGCCTACCGTCAGGAGTTCGAGCGGCTGTGGGAGCGGTACAGTTGATTGTGGCACACGCCCTCAGCGCGTCTCTGCGAGCCAGCGGCGCAGCTTGATCTCCAGCGTCTGCGGATCGAGACCCGCCGCGGTCAGCACGTCGATCGAGTCCTGCTTCTTGCGCCCCACGGACTCGAGCAGGCTCGGCAGCTGCCGGGGCCGCCCTTCGAGTAGGAAGGCGCAGACGGCGAAGGCGGCCAGCATGTCCTCCGTGTTCATGGCGTTCAGATTCTTGCCGAGCAGCAACCTCAGGTCCGGCGCCTCATCCGAAGCCAGCAGCTTGCGCGCTTCCTCGCGCCAGTTCGCATCCTTCGCACGCAGGCGATCCCAGAGGTCGTTTTCGCGTGAGCCCTGCTTGCCGTACTGCGTGCGCCGGACGAAGAACGTACGCCGCTGTCCGGCGATGAGATGACTCAAGTAGAGGCCGCAGCCCTCGAACGCCCACCCTGGGGTGCCGCGGATGCCGAACCTGCGCCAGAGTCGGTTGCCCATGATCTGGCGGGAACACCACTCCAAGCGCAGGTCGCGGTCCGACGCGAAGATCCAGATCGAGCTGGTCTTGGGCAGCCAACTCGACTGGAGCTTCGCAGCCCAGCGCCGGTACGCCGTGTCGGCTGCCGGGTGGTGCTTCAGGATGGCAGCCTTGTCCGAGCTTGCTGCCAGCAGGTAGACGACCAGCGGCTTGGGAATCTCCTCCTTCTTGCCGAATACGTGGTCGAAGACCGGGTAGCAGGCCTCGAGGCACTTCACGGCAAGGACCAGCTCTTCCTTCGTGACGGTGCCCATCAGGCGCACGTGGGGCGCCTGGTAGATGGCCGACCAGCCGAGCCGCAGGGCGTTGTCCGCGGCCGTCGGACGAGCGGTGGCCGGGGCGATCTGCGCCGAGACCGTCTGCTTCGCCCGCTTGGCGAGCACGGCGCGCAGGGTGGCTGCGCTGACGGACTCCGCGAGCAACCAGCGCCCGTCTCTCGCTCGGACCTCACCTAGCTCCTTGCGCAGGTCCTCGCGTTCGGGGGCGAAGCGGACGAGGAGGCGTAGCAGCGCCTGATGTCGAGCGGTGGGCAGGGGTGCAGAGGAGCTCGCCATGAGCTTGAGGACCTTGCCTGCGAAGCGCTCGCCCACCGCTCTGCGCTCTACGCGCTGCGCGTCGCTCGGCTCCTTCAGGTTGCGCGGCGGCTTGTAGCTGCCTCGCTTCCAGTGGCCGTCCGCGCTGCGGCGGTACTTGAGCCACGTGCGTGCGCGCTTGTGGTCGCCTGCGAGCAGCAAGACGCGCTCGTACGTCTCGTTGCGCCAGCCATAGAGCTTGGCCGCATGGCACGCCTCGGCGAGCCCTTCCAGTTCTGCGACCGTGCCTGGGATCAGGGCCCGATATGCCGCCTCGAACGTCTCGTCTTCCGCACGTGCGTCGCCACTAAGCAAGACTCCACCCATGGTCAGGGCGATGACCGTCAGGACGTGGGCGAACTGGGTCGCACGCATGGCGTGAGTCTACGAGGACATAGGCCCCAAACGTCCGCCACCGCCAAGACATGTGACAACTTCCTCGTCGTGCCGACGTTCTGGATAGCAGAGCCGAACGGTAGGACCTGCTCCGCTTCCGAGGAGTGTCGGGCACCGCAGTTCGCGCTGCCGGGTCTCCGTTTATGCGGGGGAGACCCGGCGTTTCCTTTTTTGGGCGGGATGGTGCAGGACGGCCCAGTGTGCGTCGTGTCGAACGGGGCCCTTCGTCGGCGGAGGCACCGCTCGAAGTAGGCCATCCCTGCACCACCCGCCGATGGAATCACGCCGCGGGTACCACGGCGTGTTTGCCTGGGCCGGGATGGCGCAGAACCGTGCCTGCTCTCGTCGTCTCGGATGGATCCGGCTCCGGCCTGACCACTGGATCGAAGACTACTCTCACTGCGCCACCCGCCGTTGTCCTCATGCCGCGGGTACCACGGCCCGCACTCAGGCAAGCCCGCACGTGCTCATGAGAACTCGGCCGTGGACACCGCTCCGCAGCAGGGCCCTCGCTGACGCTCAGACCCAGCCGCGGCATGACGAGATCGGGCCCGTCGGAGCGTTCGGCGGTTGGACTCCAGTACTTTGCAGCAGGCAACAGCTTCGCTGCCGCCTTGGCTGCCTCGCGGGACAGGTACGCACGCAAGGCGTAGGGGCGGGCTGCATGCCCGCCCGAGCGCATGCTGCCAAGTCGGGACTTACCCCGTAGGCGCGGGCTGAATGCCCGCGTCGAACTGCGGTGTCCTGCGCGCCCTCCTTGTTGCCATGCGCCTACGGCCGTGTCGAAACGTAGCCGGTGTGTGTGCCCCGCATGCCGTTCGCGGTACGTGGGGGATACGGAAGGTGGAGCGTTCGGAGATTCGGGGTGGCAGAAGTGCCCAGCCGGCGTTGGGATGGGTGCGGAGGCGGCATGCAGCACCTTGGTTCGCTCATCCTCGGACT